>NZ_LATC01000032.1:0-48265 GCF_001414075.1 Mycobacterium sp. UM_11
GCCCGGCACCAGCCCCAGGACGAACGCCGTGCCCACCGCGAGGAAAATCACGATGGTCGCGACTTTGATTCCGGCGAACCAGAATTCGAATTCACCGAAGGAGGACACCGAGAACAGGTTGGTGGCGGTCATCAAGACCATCAGGCCCAGCGACAGCAACCACAGCGGGGCGTGAAACCAGTAGTTGAGCACCTTGCCGCCGGCGACCGCTTCGAAGCCGACCACGATCACCCAGAAGTACCAGTACAGCCAGGCCACCGAGAACCCCGCCCAGCCGCCCAGGGCCTTGCCCGCGTAGTCCGCGAAGGATCCGGTCGACGGGTTCGCGGCCGCCATCTCGCCCAGCATGCGCATCACCAAAACGATCAGCAGACCGCACAGCGCGTACGTCAGAAACGCCGCGGGGCCGGTGTCTTTGATCACCACACCGGAACCGACGAACAACCCGGCACCGATGACACCGCCGAGCGCGATCATGCTGAGCTGACGCTGCGACAGTCCTTGGCGCAGTTGTCCAGTGCCGGCCATCGATGACGGTGTGGGCCGCGGTCAGTCCAGGCGGGTGGCCACCACGGACCACACCGGCAGGTGCACCCGGTGGTCTTCCAGCAGTGGGTCGATGACGCCCAGCCGGTGCACCAGCGGCCGCATCCGCTCCAGGATCTCGCCCTGCTGCTCGGACGCGAACGTCTTCATGGCGTCGAACGTCTCCTTGAGGAAGCGGGCTTGGTAGGTCGTGCTGCCCAGGTAGTCGATGCGCCACCCGTTGGCGCCGAACACCCGCTCGAAGTTGTCGGCGGGGACGGCCGTCCACTGCAGGCCGTTGACGTTGTGGGGGCTGAACTCGAACATGTACAGCCGCGCCCCGGGTTTGGTGGCCCGGTGCAACGCCTGGGCGTACCGCGTCTGGACAACCCCGTCGTTGAGGAAGACGTGATAGAACGCGCTGTCCACCACCGTGTCGAATCGGCCCTCGAAGCCGTCGAGCTTGGTGGCGTCGGCCACCTGGAAATCGACCTGGACCCCGGCGCGCTCGGCGTTGCGCTTGGCGCGCTCGATGGCCGACGGCGAATCGTCGATCCCGGTTGCCGAATACCCATGCGCCGCAAAGTGAATGGCGTGATAGCCCGGGCCGGTACCCGGGTCGAGCACCTCGCCGCGGATCCCGCCGTAGGCCACCAACTGCTGAACGGCCGGCTGCGGGCCGCCGATGTCCCAGGGGATCCGCCGGTCGGTGTGTTCCGCCTCGTCGTACAGCGGTTCGAAACCGGCGACGTTCGCGTCCGTCATGTCTTCTCGCTTCCTCGCGCCTGACGACTGCGAACGAGACTACTGCGCGGACGGCTCAGAGGTGCAGGTCTTGGTCGCGGATCAGCGCCGTGGCGAGCACGCTGATGGCGGCCGTCGCCACCAGGTAGCCGCACGCCAGCCACGGGGCGCCGCCGAGCGCCGCGATGAGCGCGGTCATGATCATCGGGGTGACGCCGGAGGCGTAGATGCCGGAGAACTGGTAGACGAACGACAGCCCGGTGTAGCGGGTGCTGGTGGGATACAGCGACGAGTACAACGTGCCCTGCGCCCCGTAGAACAGCGCATGCACCACGCCGAACACGATGATCAGCGCCACGCCGAACCAGACCAGACTCCGCGTGCCGAACAGCGCGAAGGCGGGAAACGCGGCGAGGCCGTAGCAGGCGACGCCGGTCAGATACACCCGGCGGGCGCCGAACCGGTCGGTCAGCGCGCCGGACACCGGCAGCAGGACCGCCATCAGCAGGGCCGCGGCGGTCACCACCACCAGGACCGACACCCGATTGAAGCCCAGGGCCCCGGTGGCGTAGCTGATGGCGAACACACCCCAGGTGTTGAACGCCGAGCCTTCGGCCCAGCGAGACAGCAAGCCCAGCACGGTGTTTCGCCGTGACCGGGGCTCACGGACGATCTCACGCACGGGCACGGTGGCGGTGGCCTCCAGGTCGCGCAGCTCGCGGAAGGCCGGGGTCTCCTCGACCCGCAACCGCACCACGACGCCGATCACCACCAGCACCAGGCTGAGCAGAAAACCGATGCGCCAGCCGTAGGAGAGGAAGCGTGCCGGGCCCAGGGCGATTTGCAGGACGGCGAATATGCCTGTGCCCAAAGCCAACCCGAGCGCCAGGCCAATCTGGGGAATCGCCCCGAAGCGTCCACGCCGGCCCGCGGGGCTGTGCTCCACGGCGAGCAACACGGCGCCCGCCCACTCGCCACCGAGGGCGAAACCCTGCAGGATCCGCAACGCCAGCAGCAGCAGCGGCGCCCACACCCCGATCTGGGCGGCGGTCGGCAACACCCCGATCAGCGCCGTGGCGATGCCCATGATGAGCATGGTCAGCGCCAGGCTGCGCTTGCGGCCGATCCGGTCCCCGATGTGGCCGAACACCAGCCCGCCGACCGGCCGCATGACGAACCCGACGGCGAACGTCGCGAACGCCAGCAGCGTGCCGACCAGCGAGCTCTCGCTGGGAAAGAAGACCTTGTTGAACACCAGGCCCGCAGCGGTCGCGTAGAGGAAGAAGTCGTACCACTCGACGGTGGTGCCCACCAGGCTGGCCGCGACGACGACCCGCAGGCGATGGCGTTGCTGCGCAGCGGATTCGTCGACCGGGCCGGCGATCGCGTCCAGACCCGCGCCGGTCGCGGGCGCCGGCAAGGTAGCCGCCATGGCGTTAGTGGGCCGAGGCGACCGCGAACGGCGTCGCCGATACCGGATGGGACTGGCGCCGGTTGGGATGACGCCACAGGCCCATCCGCTCGAGCAGCGGCAGCACGCCCTCGCCGAACCAGTAGGCCTCTTCCAGGTGCGGATAGCCCGACAGGATGAAGTGGTTGATGCCGAGTTTGGCGTATTCGGCCAGTCGCTCGGCGACCTCGGCGTGCGACCCGACCAGCGCGGTGCCCGCTCCCCCGCGCACCAGGCCCACACCGGCCCACAGGTTGGGCGCGACCAGCAGCCGGCCGCTGTTGCCGCCGTGCAAGTCCAGCATGCGGCGCTGCCCCTCCGACTCGCTGCGCGCCAGGCTGGCCTGCACCCGCTCGACGTCGGCCGGGTCGACGGCGGCCAGCAACCGGTCGGCCTCGGCCCAGGCCTGCTCGGCGGTGTCGCGGCTGATCACGTGAATTCGCAAGCCGTACTGCAGGATTCGGCCGGCGTCGACGGCCAGTCCACGGATCCAGTCGAGCTTCTGCGCGACCGCAGCGAGCGGCTCGCCCCAGGTGAGGTACACGTCGGAGTGCTTGGCGGCGACCGGGCCGGCGGAGGCCGACGATCCGCCGAAGAACACCGCCGGTATGGGGTCGGGCGGGTTGTTCAGCTGCGCGCCCTCGATGCGAATGTGTTCACCGGCGAAGGTGACCGGCTCGGGTGAGGTCCACAGCTGGCGCACCACGTGCAGGAACTCGGCGGTGCGCGCGTAGCGCGCCTCCTTGTCCAGGTAATCCCCGTAGGCCCGCTGCTCGTGCGGTTCGCCGCCGGTGACGACGTTGAGCAACAGCCGCCCGCCCGAGTGCCGCTGGAACGTTCCGGCCATCTGGGCGGCCAGGGTGGGGCTCAGCAGCCCGGGCCGGAACGCGACCAGGAACTTCAGCGTCTCGGTGGCCTCGACCAGCATCGCGGTCGTCAACCAGGCGTCCTCGCACCACAATCCGGTCGGCGTGAGCACCGCCTCGAAGCCGTTGTCCTCGGCGGCCGCACAGATCTGATGCAAGTACTTCAGCGTGGCGGGCCGGTCGCCGGACATCGGCGTGCCGTGCCCGCCGGCCACCAGGTTCCGGGAATCACCGTAGGTCGGCAAAAACCAATGGAACGCCAGACTCATCCTCGATCCTCTTTCAAACGACGCGACACGAGGGTCCATCCTGCGCAAATCGCGCCCGGCGCGGGAGGGTTGAAACCGTCGAGATTGCATCCCACCCGGGCCGTGCGGCCGGGTGGCGGGAAAGCGGTCCGGCAGGTGGATCGGGCGGACGCCCTCCGGCCGCGACCGGCACGCCTTTCGTTGTGGCAGAGAGGAATACGGCCGGAAATCGCGGTGCAGTCGAGCAGCCGAGCCGACGGAACGGCCCCTAGCACGGTCGCGCAGGTAACCGGTTGGAGACCGATCGGTCACGCCAGGTCACACAATGCTTCCATTTCAGCCTGGCTCGGGCGGCAATGCGCACTCAGCGCGGCATCATTGCGATCATGCCTGAGCTGACACGCCGGGCGGTGCTGCGGGGAGCCGGCACCGGCCTGGGCGCCGCTGGCGTGTTCGCCTTGAGTGCCCTGCTCGATCCGGTCAGACCGGTGGCCGCGACGTTGCCGCAGGCTCCCGCGCCGTTCGAGCCATCGGCGGCGAGCAGCAACCTGCCGACCAGGATCACCGGTTCGTTCGTCTCGGCCGCCCGCGGGGGGGTGAAGACGAATTACGTGATCGCGTTGCCGCCGGGGCAAACCGGCATGCTGCGCCCGGTGATCGCGCTGCACGGCAAGGACGGCGACGCGAACATGATGCTCGACTGCGGTGTCGAGAAGGGCCTGGCCCAGCTGGTCAAGGACGGCAAGCCGCCGTTCGCGGTGGTGGGCGTCGACGGCGGCAGCGATTCCTACTGGCACAAGCGGGCCGACGGCACCGACTCCGGTGCGATGGTGCTCGACGAGTTGTTGCCGATGCTCTCGTCGATGGGTTTCGACACCTCGCGGGTGGGTTTCCTGGGCTGGTCGATGGGCGGCTATGGGGCGCTGCACCTGGGCGCCCGGCTCGGGCCGGCGCGGACCGCGGGGATCTGCGCCATCAGCCCGGCCTTGTACACATCGTTCGCCGAAACCGCACCGAAGGCGTTCGACAGCGAAGACGACTGGACGAAGAACAGCGTGCTGGGTGTGCCGGCGCTGTCGCAGATTCCGCTGCGCGTGGATTGCGGCACCTTCGATCGGTTCTATCCCGCCACCCGGCAATTCGTGAACCAGCTGAAGACGCCGCCCGCGGGCAGCTTCACGATCGGCGGCCACGACATGGTCTACTGGCGGCTCCAGCTGCCCGGCGAACTCGCCTGGATGGCGACCTAGGGAGAAGCGATGACGAAAATTCGCCCGAACTCGTCGGCGTGTGCGCGAGCGGAAATGAACTTCTTGTCGCCGAGGAACGTCATACTAGGGAAGGGTTTTGGGAGGTTTCGGGGATGACTCAGCTGCTGCTGGTCTGCATTGCAGCCGCCACTCCCGTCGCCGGTTTCGGCTTGCTGAACTTGCAAGCCCGCCTCGAGCGATGGGACTACGAGCGCCACGCCGAGGACTGAACCGCCCCCGGGGTCAGATCGACAGCTGCGTACGGATGAGCGGCGCGATCTTGTCCGCCATGTATTGATGCCCCGCGTCGTTCGGGTGCACGCCGTCCGCGCCGATCAGATCGGGCCTGCCGACGAACCAATGCTCGGCGATCGGGTCCACCCACGTCGCCCCCACGGACGCGGCCGCGCCGAAGAGGGCGTCGCGCACCTGCAGCATGGGCAGGGGCACATCGGCGGTCGGCCACGGCGGCCCGATCACCAGGAACCGCGCGGACGGCGCCAGCCGCCGGGCCAAATCGAATGTGCTGCGGGCCCTTTGGCCGACCACGAACGGATCGACGGTCTCGTCGTTGCGGGAGCCGAAGAACACCACCAGCACGTCGTCGCCCTGGACGGCCCTGCCGGTCAGGTCCTCGAAGACGCTGCCGTGGTCGCCCGGCATGCCGTAGCCGGCCCTGCCCTCGGCCGCGACGTCGGCCGAAATCCGTTCGCCCCGCGCGGCGAGCCCGTCCCAGGCCCTCGCGGGCCATGACCTCGGCCCGATCCCGCCCTCGCCGGTGCCGGTGGTGTAGGAGTCCCCGATGACGGCGAGGTGATTCAACCGGAAATCCAGCGTCAAGGTGTCGTACGTACGCACCTGGGCCGGATAGGCGATGCCGACGCCCACCAGAAACGCCAGGCCGATGACGAAAGTGGCCAGACGACTCACTACTACCTCCCCTCCCACGGCATCGTCATGTGCCACTGCATTGTCATCGATTATCCGGCTTGCGCCTGGGCGCCGCGGGCGACCGTCACACCGCGCGGGCCGAAATCGCTTCCCGCGAACGGTCGATCGGATGCACCTTGCCGCTCGGCGGCTCGTCGGGCTCGCTTCTCGCGGTGACGGCTTTGACGTCGACCATTTTGCGCATCCAACGCCGGGCGGGCTCTTCGACGAAGTGATACATCAGCACCGAGATGACCACCGCGATGGCAAGCAGCCCAATGACATTCCATTTCCACGGATTGTCCTGCGGCCGCAGCTCGAACTGCTCGACCGACCATCCCCAGGCGGTGTGCACCAGCTCGTGAACCATGTACAGGCAGAATGAGATCTGCCCGCCGTAGACCATCAACCGCGTTGAGAGCACCCGCGGCAGGCTGCCCACGCCGATCGCCAGCGTGATCACCAGCGGGATGAACAGGATGTCGACCACACCGCCGCTGTCGTTCTCCACCACACCCGAGATCGGGTGCGCGTCAAACCAATACAGGATGCCCACCATCGCGGCCAGCACGAGCAGCGACAGGTACCCGGCGACGCGGCGGCCGCGGTCGGTCAATCGCAGCCGGCGCACGGCGGCGCAGGCCAGCGCGCCGGCGGTGAACTGCGTGACGATGCGGGGCAGCCAGCTCCAGGGCGTGTAGAAGTGGCCGCTGGCCAGCAGCATGACCACCGGCGGCAACGCCGCCGCGAAGGCCAGCACCATCAGGCTGCGCGCCCGGGTCGCCTGCTTCATCCGCAGGATCACCAGCACCAGGAAGCCGAACAGCAGGTAGGCCAGCCACTCGGCACTGATCGACCAGGCCGGCCCGTCCCAGCTGGAATCGTCGAAGAACGGCACGAACCACAGCTGCACCAGCAGGATCTGGCGGACGTAGCTCATGGCGGTGAGCCCGGCGGCGTCGGGCGACGGCACGTGGCCGACGTGCAGGGTGAAGATCACCCACAGCGCGGCGAGGTGCAGGGTGACCAGGTATACCGGCCACACCCGGGCCAGGCGCAGCCACAGGAAGTGCAGTGTCGCGCGCGTCGACCAGGACCGGCCCATCTTCTCGAGGTAGTTCCACGTCAGCACGAACCCGCTGAGGATGAAGAACAGGTCGACGCCCTGGGCGCCGCAGTTGAGCACCGGGGCCAGGGCGTCACGGAAATCGGGCCCCACGTCGCCCAGCATCGGCCGGAAATGGAACAGCACGACCCACAGCGCGGCGATGATGCGCAGTCCCGTCAGGGCCTTGATCTCTCCCCTGATCTCTGCGCCGCGCACAAATGCTCTTTCTGCCTGGACTCTGCCGTTCGCCTGCCAACTCGGCCCACCGGGCGACCACGCGGTATCACCGCCCCCGCCGCGCAACCGGTAGCCCTGGCAGCCTAGCAGCGCGATAGCCCCGACGCGCGGACGGTTGTGGTGTGGCACGCGGTCTTTCGGCGAGGATTTCCCACGCCACAGGTTTGCTCGGGGACCGCGAAAATGGCGGCGAAAATCGCTTCTTACCGAACCGTTAGGTGCGGCTTTCCCCCTCCTTAACCTTGCGGATTAGCGTCGGGAGGCATAGCGAACGCCACGGAGAGCGAGGGGTGTTCATGACGATCGCCGACATCCTGACGCGCGAGCAAAACGGCATCTTCCGCTGCGGCGGCGCCTGGGTCCGGGCCCACCGCCGCCAGCTGGCGACCGTGGTGACGATTCGGGGTGAAATCGACGCCGTCAATGCCGAACAGGTCGGCGACCACATTCGGCGTTTCATCCTCGGCGAGGACCACGTGGTGCTCGACATGGGCGAGGTGAGCCAATTTGCTCCGGCGGGCCTTTCGCTCTTGCAACGCTTCGACGAGGATTGCCGCGCGGAAGGCGTGCAGTGGACCCTGGTCGCGAGCCCGGCGGTCGGCGAGCTCCTGGGTGACGACGGCGATTTCCCCTACGCGCTATCGGTGCACGAGGCGCTGCACGACGTGGCCGACGCCATTGCCACGCGCCGCCGGTTGGCTTTGCCGCTGATCAAGACGTCTTAGCGCGCCGCGTACGGCGCTGCCTGGCGGTCCCGACCACCGTCAGCACCCCCGCGCTGGTCAGCAGCAGCAGGGTCAACAACAGCAACTGCGGGTCGTACACCAACGACGTGGTGAACGGCTGCCCGTCGGCGATCGGCGCGACCGCCACCGTGTGGTGCGAACGAAACCAGCTCACCGCGGCGCCCGCCAGCGCCGCACAGGCGGCCGCCAGTTCGATCACGGCCCTGGTGCTCCAGGAACGGGTGCTCACTGTTCGGTGCCGGCGTCGTCGTCGGCGATGTCGGATCCGGCCGGTTCCACCCGCTCCTGAACCAGCGGGGTCAGCGCCGCCCGCAGCTCGCGGTGCCGTCGCGCCCACGCCTGCGCGTAGCGATCCCCGGTCAGCTTGAGACCGATGCCGATCCGGCCGCGGGGCACCCCGACCAATTCGCCGAGGGCGCGCGCCGACTGCCACCGCGCCAGCTCCTTGCCGGAGGCCTCGTGGTTCTCGGGTTCGGGATAGACCTTGAGGATTTCGCGCACCAGGATGGTTTCGGTGCCCTGGCGCAGGGCGTCCTCGGTGAGCTCCACCGAGACGTGGATGCGTGCCGCCTTCACCTGCAACCCGACGAACCCCGACACCAGCACCAGGAAGATCACCGGAATCAGGAACGACACCGGGGCGCCGCTCCAGACCTCGATCAGGATCATCGCGCCCGCGGCCACCGGACCCCACAGCACCCATATCCAGCTGGCGCCCGATTCGTGGAACAACGGCTTCGGTTCGGCGTCCCTGCCTGTAGTCATCGCAAGCCCCATCTCACGAAAGCCAACCGGCCACGTCCGCGGCCCAGTACGTCAGCACGATATCGGCTCCGGCGCGGCGAATGCTCGTCAACGACTCGAGCGCCGCGACGCGTTCGTCGATCCAATTATTCGCGGCCGCAGCGCAAATCATGGCGTACTCGCCGGATACCTGGTAGGCGGCCACCGGCACGGGCGAGACGTCCGCCGCGGCGGCCACCACGTCGAGGTAACCCAGTGCGGGTTTGACCATCAGGATGTCCGCGCCTTCGTCGAGATCCAGCCGGATCTCGCGGAGCGCCTCGCGGAAGTTGCCCGGCTCCTGCTGGTAGGTGCGCCGGTCCCCGGACAGGCTGGAACTGACCGCCTCGCGGAACGGCCCGTAGAACGCCGACGCGAATTTCGCGGCGTAGGCCAGGATCACGACGTCGGTGTAGCCCGCGGCGTCCAAGCCGTCGCGTATCGCCGCCACCTGGCCGTCCATCATGCCGCTCGGCCCCACCACGTGTGCGCCCGATTCCGCTTGTGCCACAGCGAGTTTCACGTACCGGGCCAACGTGGCGTCGTTGTCCACCCGGCCCCTGGCGTCCAGCACGCCGCAGTGGCCGTGATCGGTGAACTCGTCCAGGCAGGTGTCGGCCATCAGGACCGTCGCGTCGCCGAGATCCTTGGCCAAGTCCCGCAGCGCGAGGTTGAGGATGCCGTCGGGGTCGGTGCCGGCCGACCCGGTCGAGTCCTTGTCCTCGTCGCGGGGCACACCGAACAGCATCAGCCCGCCCACGCCGGCGGTGACGGCATCGGCGGCGGCGCTGCGCAGCGAATCGCGGGTGTGCTGCACGACGCCGGGCATGGACGCGATGGGCCGTGGCTCGTCGATACCGTCGGCGACGAACATCGGCAGCACCAAATGCCTTGGCTCCAAAGACGTCTGCGCCACCAAGCGACGCATCGCGGGGGTGGAGCGCAGCCGGCGCGGGCGCTGCCGCGGATAAGCCATTGGCTAGCTCCTTTTGCGGCGACCCACTAGCGCCTGCGGCTCTTCTTGCGCGGTGGCGGCAGCGCGCCCTCGGCGCGCAACCGCGCGGCGTGTTCGGCCAGCGCGTCGACCAGCGGACCCACGGCGGCCGTCTCCGGCTGGACGTCCACCCGCAAACCGAACTCGGCCGCGGTCTCGGCGGTCTTGGGACCGATGCAGGCGATGATCGTCCGCGCGTGCGGCTTGCCGGCGATGCCGACCAGGTTGCGCACCGTGGAGCTGGAGGTGAAGCACACGGCGTCGAAACCGCCGGTCTTGATCATCTCCCGCGTCTCCGCCGGCGGCGGCGCGGCCCGCACGGTCCGGTAGGCCGTGACATCCTCGATCTCCCAACCGCGTTCGCGCAGCCCCTCGGCCAGCGTCTCGGTGGCGATGTCGGCCCGCGGCAACAGGACCCGGTTCACCGGGTCGAAAATGCTGTCGTAGGGCGGGAAGTCGTCCAGCAGACCCAGCGACGACTGCTCGCCGGCGGGCACCAGCTCGGGGCTGATGCCGAACGCGCGCACCCGGTCGGCCGTCGACTCGCCCACACAGGCGATCTTCACGCCCGAGAACGCGCGCGCGTCCAGACCGAACTCGCCGAACTTCTCCCACACCGCGCGCACCGCGTTGGTGGAGGTGAAGACCACCCATTGGAACCGGCCGTCGACCAAGCCCTTGACGGCCCGCTCCATCTGAGCGGGGCTGCGCGGCGGCTCGACGGCGATGGTCGGCACCTCGATCGGCAGCGCGCCGTAGGACGTCAGCCGCTCGCTCATCTCGCCGGCCTGGTCCTTGGTGCGCGGCACCAGCACGGTCCAGCCGTACAGGGCCCGGCTCTCCCACCAGTTCAGCTTCGCCCGGCTGGCCACCGTCTTACCGATGGTCACCACCAGCGGCCCGGTCAGCGGGCCGGCCGGGTCCGTCCCGCCCAGCACGGCGGAGTCGGTCAGACCGCCCAGCGTCGTCTCGATCGACCGCTGCTGGCAGGTGGTGCCGTGCGCGGTCACCACGCACGGGGTGGTCTCGGCCAGCTCGTGCTCGATGAGGGTGCGCGCGGCGTCGGCCAGATGCGACGTGGTGGCCTGCAGGATCAGCGGGCCGGGCGCCGCGGCCAACGCGTCCCAATCGACGTGTGGGTCGCGCACGTCGGCGACGGTGTGCGACGAGCCCAGCGGGAGCCCCGCGTAGGTGGGCACGGCGCCGGTGGGGGCCAGGCCGGGCACGATCTCGAGGTGCAGGTGGCTGCGCGCGACGGCGTTCACCTCGGTGATGACCGCGTCGACCGTCAGCGGGTCGCCGGCCACCAGCCGCACCACGTCGGCGCCGGCACGGGCCTCGGCGGTCAGCGTCTTGGCCACCTCGGCGGGCTCGCCGAGGGCCGGGCGCACATCGGGGCCGGCCGATATCACCGCGGGTTGGTCCGGGCCGGTGGCGGCGTCACTGTTGCCGGCCGGGGCATCGGCGGGTGCCGGGCCGGAAACCGGTGGCAGGTCCTTGCCGATCAGCGCCAGCACCGCCTCCGGCACGTCGGGGTCGGTGAACACCAGGGCGGCGTTCGCCAAAACCGTGGCGGCCCGGGTGGTCAAGAGTCCCGGATCGCCGGGCCCGGAACCCACGTACGTGATGCGGCCGGGTCTCGGCTTACGCCCTCGCGTCGTCATTGTCGCTCCCACGTCACTCGCAATTAATTTCCTCGTGCAGGGTCCTGCCGCGCCTCGGCCATGAGTTCTCGGGCGCCGAGTTCGAACAACTCTGCGGCGACCGAGACCCCCAGCTCTCGCGCCCGGTCGGCGGAGCCGATCCCGGATGCGCGGATCACGTCGGACCCGTCCAGCGCCGCCACGCAACCGCGCAGCGACAGCTCGTCGAAGACCCGGCCGTCCTCATCGATGGACTCGACCACCTCGGCGATCGCGCCCACCGGTGCGGAACAACCGGCCTCCAGTTCGGCCAGCAGGGCTCGCTCCGCGGTGACCGACGCGCGCGTGTCGGCGTCGTCCAACTCCGCCAGCACCGCCGCCAGATCGTCACCGGCGCGGCATTCGACGGCGAGCGCGCCCTGAGCCGGTGCTGGCAACATCTGCACCGGCTCTAGCGTCTCGGTGACATCGTCGAGGCGACCGAGCCGGGCCAGTCCGGCCCGAGCCACCACGATCGCGTCAAGATCACCACTGCTTACCCTGTTCAACCTGGTATCTAGGTTGCCTCGTAGGGGGCGGATTTCCAAACCGAGACCCAATGCTCTAAGCTGCGCGGCCCTGCGCGGGGACGACGTGCCCACCAGCGAACCCGGCGGCAACTCCCCGAGCACCAGCCCGTCGCGGGCCACGACCACGTCGCGCGGGTCGTTGCGCGGCGGTATCGCCGCGATGGTGAACCGCGGGTCGTCCGCCGTCGGCAAATCCTTGTGCGAGTGCACCGCGGCGTCCACCCGGCCGTCGTCGATGGCCTCGCGCAGCGCGGTCGTGAAGGCCCCGACGCCCAGGGTCTCGATGGGCGCCGACGAGCGGTCACCGGCGGTGGTGATGATCACCAACTCCGCGGGGTGGCCGTTGGCGATCAAGGCGTCCCTGACCACGCCGGCCTGGGTGGTGGCCAAGAGGCTGCCCCGGGTGCCTATCCGGATCACGTTCGCCAATCGGCTACTCGGCCACTTCTTGGGTTCCGGCGTCGAATCCCGTTGACACAACGGGCAATTCGCCCGCGGCGACGGCGGCCACCGAGTCAATGGCGGTCTGGTCGAGTTCGAAGAGTTCGCGCAACGCCTCGGCGTAGCTGTCGCCGCCCGGGGCGCTGGCGAGTTGTTTGATCCGCACGGTGGGCGCGTGCAGCAGCTTGTCCACCACCCGCCGCACGGTGCGCGCCACCTCCTCGCGCTGGGCGCTTTCCAGGCCGGGCAGCCGGTTGTCCAGCCGCAGCAGTTCCGCCTCCACCACGTCGGCGGCGCGCTGGCGCAGCGCGGTCACGGTCGGGGTGACCTCGGCCATCCGCTGCCCCGCCAGGTAGGCGGCGAGTTCGGCCGCCACGATGTGGCGCGCGGCGTGCACATCGGAGGCGGCGGCGTGCGCCGACGGCTCGTGCTGCACGCGATCCACGTCGACCACCCACACCCCCGGCAAGCCCGCGACCGCGGGGTCGACGTCGCGCGGCATGCCCAGGTCGCAGATCACCAGCGGACGCGTCGACTCGTCGCGGCGCGCGGCGGCCAGCGCGTGGTGCACGTCGGCGAGGGTGACCACCGGGCTCACCGCGCCGGTGCAGCTGACCATGACGTCGGCGTCCGCCACCGCCTCGGCCAAGCGGTCGAGTGACATCGCGTCGGCCTGCACACCCGATTCGCGGATCTTGCGGGCCAGCCGCTGCGCCCGGGACGACGACCGGTTCAGCACGTGCACGTGCCGGACGCCGGCCCGGGTCAGGTGGGCCGCGGCCAGGGCGCCCATCGCGCCGGCGCCGACCAGCGCGGCGGTCTTGCCCTCCAGGCCGCCCAGCCGGCGCTCGGCCATGTCGAGGGCGACCGACACCACCGAGGCGCCGGCGGCGTCGATGGCGGTCTCGGAGTGCACCCGCTTGCCCACCGAAAGCGCCCGCTGGGCCAGTTCGTGCAGCACCCGGCCGACGGTGCGATTGGTTTCCGCGGTGGCGTACGCGCGGCGCACCTGGCCGAGCACCTGCTGCTCACCCACCACGGCGGAGTCCAGCCCGCTGGCCACCGCGAACAGGTGCTCGACGGCGGCCTCGCTGTAGCGGACGTACGCGTATTTGGTCAGGTCCCCCATCGACATTCCGGAGTGATCCGACAGCACCTGCCCGATCGCGGCCAACCCGCCGTGGAACGCGTCCACCACGGCGTAGACCTCGACCCGGTTGCACGTCGAGAGCACCATCGCCTCGGTCACCAGCGGCGACTGCAGCACCCGGTCGACGATCTTGCCCTGATCGGATTCGTCGATGGTGAGCTGTTCCAGGACGGAGACCGGCGCACTGCGGTGCGAAACCCCGAAAAGCAAGACGCTCACGGCAGCATCACCTGGCCAGCTCCCTTGCTTTCTCCAGTAATCGAACTGGTTTCCACGGTAATCGTTTAACAGGTGGGCTACCAAATAATTGCCCGGTGGCCCTCATCTCCCGAGATCCGCGCGCAGCCGCGCCTCGTCGATATCCCAGTAGCTGTGCTCGCGGCCGTCGAGCAGGATCACGGGCAGCCGGTCGCCGAACTCCGCCCGCAGCGCCGGGTTGCCCGCCGCCGCGGCGGCGTCGACGTCGGTGGTGGAGAGCTCGAAGCCCAGCTCGGCCGCCAGTTCGCCCAGCCGGGCATGCACCCGCTCGCAGATGGTGCAGCCGTCGCGGGTCAGGAGTTCCACCCGCGGGCGGCCGGTCGCTTCGGTCATGGGCACCAGTCTGGCATCGGTGACTTGTGGGCCTATTTACCAGGCGTTATGTTCCGCTCATGGCCGAGGCGACAGTGCGGGTTGATCCCGCGGTGATGCGGGGCGCCGCCACATCGCTCAGCGGTGCGGCCGAGCAACTTTCGGGCCAGCTCGCCCAGCTGGACGATCAGGTGGGACGGTTGTTGGGCGGCTGGCAGGGCGCGTCGGGCACCGCGTACGGGGCGGCGTGGGAGCTGTGGCATCGGGGCGCCCGCGAAGTGGAGCACGGGTTGTCGATGCTGGCGCACCTGGTGGGCGAGGCCGGCGGTGCGTATGCGGGTAACGAGGCCCGGTCGGCCCAAGCGGAGCGGGCGGTGCGTGGTGGCTGAGGCGTTTCGGGTGGATCCGCAGGCGTTGGCCGATGCGGTGCAGCGGATGGCGGGCTTTCAGCGCTACGCCGAGGACATGATCGCCGAAATCGATTCGCGGGTAACGCATTTGCACGCCGTGTGGACGGGCGAGGCCGCAGCGGCCCACGCCGAGGCGCACCAGCACTGGGTGCGCGGCGAGGCGATGATGCGCGAGGCGCTGGCGCAACTCGAGAAGGTGGCCACGACCGCGCACGGCAACTACACGGGCGCGATGTCGACGAATCTCGGCATGTGGTCGTGAGCACATGGCGCCCCTGGCGTGTGAGGACCGGTTTGTCGACCATCGCGCACCTCCGCGACTGAGTGCAAAGAGACTCCGCTCGGCGCCTTCGGCTGCGCCTCCCCCACCCCCCGCCGGATAGGGTTGAGTACCGGGACCCACTGGGTCGCCAGGCAACACAGCGATCTAGGAGGTTTGGCGATGACTTCCTCTGACCCGGTCAACGGCGACGTCAGTCGCGCCGACTTGGAATCGCTGGCCGCCGACGCCAGCGCCGCCCGCGCGCTGGAGGGCCTGCAGGCCGAGACCGCCGGCGAGGACCGCCCGCAGCCGCCGATCGACCTGACCGCAGCCGCCTTCTTCGACGTCGACAACACCCTGGTGCAGGGCTCCTCGGCGGTGCACTTCGGTCGCGGGCTCGCGGCGCGGAACTACTTCACCTATCGCGACGTGCTCGGCTTCATCTATGCCCAGGCCAAATTCCAGGTCCTCGGCAAGGAGAACAGCAACGACGTCGCCGCCGGCCGCCGCAAAGCGCTCGCCTTCATCGAGGGCCGGTCGGTCGAACAGCTGGTGGCCCTGGGTGAGGAGATCTACGACGAGATCATCGCGGACAAGATCTGGCCCGGCACCCGCGAACTCACGCAGATGCACCTAGACGCCGGCCAGCAGGTCTGGCTGATCACAGCCACCCCTTACGAGCTCGCGGCGACCATCGCGCGGCGGCTCGGCCTGACCGGCGCCCTGGGTACCGTTGCGGAGTCGGTCGACGGCGTGTTCACCGGCCGGCTCGTCGGCGAGATCCTGCACGGCACCGGCAAGGCGCACGCCGTGCGATCGCTGGCGATCCGGGAGGGGCTCAACCTCAAGCGCTGCACCGCCTACTCCGACAGCTTCAATGACGTGCCAATGCTGTCGTTGGTGGGCACCGCGGTCGCCATCAACCCGGACGCGCGCCTGCGCACCCTGGCGCGCGAACGCGGTTGGGAGATCCGGGACTTTCGCACCGCCCGCAAGGCCGCGCGGATCGGGGTGCCGTCGGCGCTGGCGCTGGGGGCTGCCGGCGGGGCACTGGCCGCGGTGGCATCCCGGCGGCAATCCCGCTGATAGGCTGCGCCGCTGAGACCTATTCGAAGCGGAGAGCGACAGCGGTATGACAATCCCCAAAGGAGCCGAAGGGCTCATCGGCAGCCATTACCGGGCTCCGGATTACTTCCTGGTCGGCCGCGAGAAGATCCGGGAGTTCGCGCTCGCCATCAGCAACGACCATCCGACGCACTTCAACGAGGCCGACGCCGCCGAGGCTGGATATGACGGGCTGGTGGCCCCGCCCACATTCCTCGCCATCGCGGGTCGGCGCGTGCAGCTGGAGATCTTCACCAAGTTCAGCATCCCGATCAACATCGCGCGGGTCATGCACCGCGACCAGAAATTCAAGTTCCACCGGCCGATCGTCGCCGGGGATAGGCTTTACTTCGACACTTATCTAGACTCGGTCATTGAGTCCCATGGCGCCGTGATCACCGAGATCCGCAGCGAGGTCACGGACGCCGAGGGCAAACCGGTGATCACCAGTACAGTCACGATGCTGGGAGAAGCCGCCCACCACGAAGCCGACCACGAAGCCACCGTCGCGGCAGTCGCGTCAATCTCAGCGGGAAAGTAGGTTCGAATCTATGACGTCACAGGGGGAAACGGGTAGCACCCAGCTGAAGCCGCCGGTCGACAAGGTTCGGTCGCACTACGACAAATCGAACGAATTCTTCAAGCTTTGGCTTGACCCGTCGATGACGTACAGCTGCGGTTACTTCGACGAGAATCCGGACCCGCAGAACCTGACCAAGACGCTCGAAGAGGCGCAGTACGCCAAGCGCAAGCTCGCCCTCGACAAGCTCCACCTGGAACCGGGCATGACGCTGCTCGACATCGGCTCCGGGTGGGGTTCGACGATGCGGCACGCCGTCGACGAGTACGACGTCAACGTCATCGGCCTGACGCTCAGCGAAAACCAGTACGCCCATTGCGTGGCCGAGTTCGAGAAGATGGACAGCCCGCGCCGCAAGGAGGTGCGGATCCAGGGCTGGGAGGAATTCCCCGGCGACGTACCTATCGACCGCATCGTGTCGCTGGGAGCGTTCGAGCACTTCGCCGACGGCGCCGGTGACGCGGGGTACGAGCGGTACGCCACCTTCTTCAAGAAGTACTACGACCTGCTGCCCGACGACGGCCGCATGCTGCTGCACTCGATCGTGGTGCCCAGCGCCGAAGAGGGCAAGAAGATGGGCCTGCAGGTGAACATGACCCTGCTGCGGTTCATCAGCTTCATCCTCAAGGAGATCTACCCGGGCGGAAAGCTGCCCCAGGTCGACCTGGTCGACAAGTACGCGACGGACGCGGGCTTCAAGATCGAGCGACACCACTTCATCGGCAAGAACTACGTGCCGACGCTGACGGCCTGGGGCGATGCCCTCGAGGCGCACAAGGAAGAGGCGATCGCCCTGAAGGGCCAGGAGACCTACGACATCTACCTGAAGTACTTGCGGGGCTGCTCGGACCTGTTCCGCGACGGCTACACGAACGTCTGCCAGTTCACGATGGTCAAATAGTTCGAGCGACAAACGCCCCGGAAGCCGTTGGCTCCGGGGCGTTTTCGCGTCGGCGAAGCCCGGAAAGCGAAACGGGCCGGGCCGGGAAACGAAGAGCTCAGCCGAAGAAGATGTTGCGCCTGCCGGCGAGCAACCGGTACAGCGTCTGCTGGATGGTCTCGCGAACCTGGTCGGTCACCTCGAAGGTGACCATCGGGTCGTCGGCGTCGGAGGCGGCGTAGTCGCTGGTGTAGATCGGCTCGCCGAAAGCGATGCGCCACTTCGAGGGCAGCGGGACCAGGCCCGCCGGCCCCGCCAGTGGGAACAGCGGCGTGATCGGGAAATACGGCAGGCCGAACAGTCTGGCCAGCAGCTTCACATCGGTCAGCATCGGGTAGATCTCTTCCGAACCGATGATGGAGCACGGGATGATGGGCGCCTTGGTGCGCAGCGCCGCCGTGACGAAGCCACCGCGGCCGAAGCGCTGCAGCCGGTAGCGGTCCTCGAAGCGCTTGCCCAGTCCCTTGTAGCCCTCGGGGAACACGGCCGTCAGTTCGCCGGCGGCGAGCAGCCGGTGCGCGTCGGTGGTGCAGGCCATGGTATGGCCCGCCTTGCGGGCGGCTTCGCCCACCACGGGCAGGTCGAACACCATGTCGGCGGCGAGCAGCCGCAGGTCCCGCTGCGCGGGATGCTCGTCATGAACCGCCACCGACAGCATCAGGCCGTCGAACGGCAGCACGCCGGCGTGGTTGGCCACCACCAACGCGGCCCCCTCGCTGGGCAGGTTCTCGACGCCGCTGACCTCGACCCGGAACCACGACCGGAAGAAGAACCGGAGCAACGGCCGGACGATCGCGCTGTTGAAGTGCGGATCGAAGCCGAACTCGTCGACGCTGTAGTCGCCGGTGATCCGCTGCCGCAGGAAGCCGGCCACCGCGGCGACCCGCTGCGCGAGTTCGTTGAGGGGTACGTCGGCCGAGCCGGCGCCCGTGCCGCGGCGGTGCTCGTCGATCTCGCGGACGACGGCGGCGATCTCTTCCGCCGACGCCCTACCGTGCGGGTCCGAAAGCAAGGAAGGATGCTGGCCAGCAGACTCCGCGCGCTGATCGGATCTCCGACGCGCCGCTACCCGACCCCGATTCGTGTGCAGTGGAATGACATTCGCTCTGGTTTCACCCGCCACGATTCCTACCTGACCCCACCCCACGAACTTGGATTTCGGCTACCCCAGCGCTGGGCTAAGGATATGGCGCGACTTTCCAAGGAGCGTACCCGATGCGGGTCGATAATGGGAGTCATGCCACGGCCGCGGACGTAGTCGTCGAACGCCTCGGCGGTCGTCCATTTCGGCTGGTAGCCGAGTTCCGTCCGCATCCGGGTGGTGTCCATGACCCGGCCGTAGCTCAGGTAGGCGAATTGATCGCGGCTGATCTCGTTGTAACGGTTAGCCCGTCTCAATGAATCCAGCGCCCAGACGCCAAAACCGGGCACTGGCAACGGAATACGGCCAGCCCGGCGGATCGCCTGCGACAGCATGATGATGCCCTCGGCGCCGACGTTGAAGGTGCCGGCCTTGCCGGCCATCGCCGCGCGCTCCAGCGCGCCCAACGCATCCTGCTCGTGCAGCAACTGCAGCCGCGCGTCGCGGCCGAACATCGTGGGCACCAGCGGCCCGGCCAGGTAGCGCGACAGCGTGGTGTCCATCGCCGGCCCGATCATGTTAGCCAAGCGAAGGATCGTCACGGCGATGTCGGGCCGGCGCCGCCCCAGGCCGCGGGCGTAGGCCTCGATGTCGAGGCTGTCCTTGGCGAAGCCGCCGCGCAGGGGCCGGCGACTGGTGCTGTCCTCGGTGAACATCACCGGATCGTGCGCGCTGGAGCCGTACACCTCCGACGTCGACTTGAGCACGACGCGGCGCACGGAAGGCGCCTTCTGACAGGCCGCGAACAGCTGCATCGCGCCCATCACGTTGATTTCCTTCAGCGCCGCGGTGCCGCCGGAGCGGGGCGCGTACGAGGCGGCCGCCGCGTGTACCACCGTGTCGACATCGCCGTTGCGAATCACCTTGGCTATGAAGGGATTACGGATGTCGGCCCGAACGAACTCCGCGCGGCCCATCCGGCGCAGCATGTCCTTGCTGGGCGCGATCGCGTCCACCGCGATGACCGCGTTGATCATCGGATTCTGCGCGAGCCGAGCGGTCAGGTAGCCGCCCAGGAACCGGCACGCCCCGGTGACCAGCACAACCTTGGGGTAATGCACCGTGTTGCTCGCGGTGCCGCCGTTTCCGGCGCCATCCCCACTCGACTGATCCACCCAAACAGCCTATCGACTCTTCAGAGACCGCAGCAGGACGCCGCGGGCGGGCCCTACTTACCGAGTTTTCTGCGCTGCACCCGGGTGCGGCGCAACAACTTGCGGTGCTTCTTCTTCGACATGCGCTTGCGCCGCTTCTTGATTACTGAACCCATGAACTCCGCTATCTGACCCGTGACCTGCTTGCTCCGATTGACCCGGACACTTTACCCGGCGGGACGCACCGAACACCAAACCGGCGTCGGCGTCCGCAGCGGAGCGCGCATGGCCGGCCGCGCGCAGTCAGCGGGCGGCCGGTTTCGTCTCAGCCCGCGTCGAAGTAGGACGTCTCCAACATGTCGTGCACCGCCTTGGCGTGCACGCGGAAAGACCGCCCGACGCGGACCGCGGGCAGCTCGCCGTTGTGCACCAGCCGGTACACCGTCATCTTGGAGACCCGCATCAACGCCGCCACCTCGGCGACGGTCAAGAACTGTGTCCTGCCCTGCTGGCCCTCGCCGGAACCGGTGTCCCGCTTACCAGCAGAATCGCGCGCCGATGGCCCGTTCGTAGACGTCATCGCAACCCAATCGTGTCAGGCACCCGCAATGCCAGCGGCTTCCCCTCCGCTGGCACCCACACGTGCATACAAAGAGGAGAATAGCGGGACTAATGGGGTTACTGGTACTGGTGGGGGACAATCAGTTCAAAAATCTTGGATTACTCCGATGTAATTCTTAGCTGCTCAGAGCGCATTTTGGCGGCCTGAACCGCCGCATCCACGGCCGCGCGCAGGCCGCCCCGTTCCAGTTCGCGCAGCCCGGCGGCGGTGGTTCCCCCGGGTGAGGTGATGGTGGCCCGCAGCTGGGTCGCGGTGGCGTCCACCCGCAACCCCGGCGCCTCCCCCTCGGCCGGTCGCCGCTCGGCGTCCATCCGTTCCAGCAGCATGGCCGCCGACCCGGCCATGGTCTGCGCGGTCAGGTCGGTGGCCACCTCGCGGCTCAGACCGGCGGCCACCCCGGCGTCCACCAGGGCCTCGACCATCAAGAAGAAATAGGCCGGGCCCGACCCGGAAAGCGCGGTCACCGCGTCCATCTGGGCTTCCGGCACGGTCAGCACGCCGCCGACGGAGTCGAACAGGGCCGAGACCCCCTCGAGCTGCGGGACGGTGACGAACCGGCCCTTGGCCAGGGCGGTCACCCCCGCGCCGACCAACGCCGCCGCGTTGGGCATGGCGCGCACCACCGGCGTCCCGGCGGGCAGCTTCGACTCGAAGTACGAGAGGCCGATTCCGGCCGCGACGGTGACGAACACCTGCTCGGCGCTGTCGGTCTCGGCCGCGGCGGCCGCCTTGGCCAGCTCCGCCATCACCGGCTCGACATCGCCCGGCTTCACCGCCACCACGACGAAGGACGCGTTCTCCACCGCGTCGGCCACCGAGGTGATCAGCACCGAATAGGTGGCTGCCAGATACTCGGCGCGCTCCGGAACCCGCTCGGCCACCACCAGGTCTTTGACCTGCCGGCCCGCGCGCAGCAGACCCGACAGCAGTGCCTCCCCGATGCTGCCGCCACCGATGATCGCGATTCTTGCCATGCCCGACAGCATCGCAGACACCGGCGGCTACCCGGCGGCAGGGACCAGCGCCAGTTGGCGGGCCTGCACGACGAGGCGGCCCAGACTGTCGACGACGGTGTGGTCCTCGTCGAACCAGTCATGCCCGATTTCGGTGCAGGTCGCGATGATCCGGAGCCACCCGTCGGCGGGCAAGCCGCGCAGGAAGGCCGTCAGCTGGACGGTGGGCGCCCAGCCGGTGCGCTCCACCGCGAAGGTCACCGGCGCGGACAGATCCCCGCACATCAACGCGAACAGCGCGTCCGGCGCCACGCCCCGGGGGCGCGCCCACATCTGGATCACCGGCGGTCCCCCGTCGGCCGTCGGCCCGAGCGTCGACAACACCGGTCGCACGTCGCAGCCCTCGCCGAGGTGCACCAGGCCGGCCAGCGGGTGGCCGGGCCCGATCGGCGCGACGTCGTCGGGCGGCTCGGGCGCCATCAGGCCCACCACGGGGTTGGCCGACAGCAACGGCTTGGCGTCACCGTCGGGCGGAAAGTGCTCCGGCTCACCGAGGTTGACCACGGCGTGCACCGCGGTGCGGTCGTCCTGGGTGAGCTCGACGTCGACCACGCTGATCCGCCGGCCACGCTTGCGGATCGAGGTCACCAGCCGCATCGGCCCCGGGTCGGGGGCCCACAGGAAGCTCGCCGACACCGCGACCGGTTGCTGGACCGCCTCAAAGCCGGCCGACGGTCCGCCGCAGGCGCTGCGGGCGGCGTTGGCGCACAGCGCCAGCATCGCGCCGCCGTGCACCTTCGGGCCGATGGTCCAGTGCTTGTTGAGCTCGCCTTCAAAGACGCCGGGGTCAACCTCCCGCAATGCCATCGCGGTGGTGAATAACGCGTTCATGGTCTCCTGGATTGATCAGCGCAGCAGGTGCGTGCGGGCAAACTGCAGCGATTCGGCGAGCATGCTTTCGCGCTCGTTGGCCGAACGCGCGCTGGACGTGGACACCTCCAGGATGACGTGGCCGCCGAAGTGGCTGCCGGCCAGCATCTGGCAGACCTCCGCGGTGGGCTGGGTGCCGTGCCCGGGCACCAGGTGCTCGTCGGCGGGCAGACCACTGCCGTCGCACAGATGCAGGTGGACCAGCCCGTCGCCCATCCGCTGGGCCATGTCCAGCGAATCGCTGCCCGCGGTCGCGGTGTGGGACAGGTCCAGCGTGTAGTGCGCGTGGTTGCCGTCCAGCGGGTCGTAGGAGGGCGCGAACGCCGAGATGGCCGGGCCCGGGCCGCCGCCACGCCGGCGCATCCGCTCCAGCGACTGGCCCGATCCGAAGAACCGGTCCGCGCGGAACGGGAACATGTTTTCCACCGCGACCATCACGTCGCTCGAGGCCTCCAGCGCCGCGACCTGCTCGCTGAAGCCCTCGGCGTAGCGCCGCTGCCAGCGAAACGGCGGGTGCACGACGACGGTCTGCGCGCCGAGCTGCTCGGCGGCGCGCACGCTGCGGTCCAGCTTGGGGATCGGGTTAGCGCCCCACACCCGTTGCGAGATCAGCAGGCAGGGCGCGTGCACGGACAGCACCGGTACCCGATAGCGCCGGGACAGTTTGGCGACGGCGTCGATGTCCTGACTGACCGTTTCGGCCCACACCATCAGCTCGACCCCGTCGTAGCCGAGCCGGGCGGCGTACTCGAACGCGGCCTCGGCCCGCAATGGGTACACCGAAGCCGTTGAGAGTCCGACTTTGATAGCTGGGCGCAACGGTCTGTGTGGTCCCGGGTCCGCCTAGCCCGACTGCAGCGACAGCGCCAGGGGGCCCAGGGTGATCAACGCCCCCACCGCGACCGCGATCAACGTGCTGGCGATGTCCTCGGTCTTGCGCACCACCCGGACGCCGACCACCAGGCCCAGGATCACCAGCACCGAGAGCACCAGGGCCACGATGCTGTTCCAGCGCCACAACTGGTCGAAGGCGACGAACAATCCCGCGCCGAAAGCGACGGCCAGGATCGACTGGAACACGACCAGGCTGCCGCGCCAGATCCCCTCGAACCGGCCGGGCGCGTGGGTGTCGGTGGCCGCGTCCGCGTGCCTCGTCTCGTCGAGGTCCTCCTCGGGCACGTATCCGGCGGCCAGCGGGTCGACGTCCTCCTCGGCCTCGTCGGTCTCGGTCTGCAGGTAGGAGCGCACGTACGCGGAATCCTCCTGCGCGGTTTCGGCCTCGCGCACCTCCGAATCCATCACGTCGACCGGGAGGTCGCTGTAATGGTCCAGCGGGTCGGGATTCATGTCCTCGGCGCCGGATTGGCCGGTGCCGTTCGTCGCCTCGGCATGGCTCAGCGGGCGCGGGTACTCGCTGCGCTCCGGTCCGGACGGCTTCTTCGGCTGCGACTTGGGCCAGCGCGGCTCCGGCTGCGACCAGTACGCGGTGGCGGGCTTGGCTTCGGTTTGCTGCTGCGGGGCGGTGGCGACGGGTTCGGCGCTCGGTTGCTCGGCGGTGCGGGGGTCCTCGTCGTCGTCGGAGATGACCGGAATCTCGCCGGTCAGCTCGGCGACGGTCACCGCGTCGCTGTCTCCGCGCCGGCGGCGGCGCCGCCGGGTGACCGCCGGGGCGCCGATGGTTCCATTCCTGGCCAGAAGTTCGGCCACCGAGATCGGCCGAGTGCCCGCGCTCTCGGTCTCGGAGTGTGGTCCGGTCATGCTTTGTCGCCTCTCGATCGGTTGCCGTCCCGATCACCTGCCTGGCCTCCAGCATCGCGCACGGATCGCTTCATGAGGGGCGTTCCGTCGGCTTCGCTGTCGAGTTTGCGCAAGATGAGACCTTCCCGTAATGCCCACGGGCAGATATCCACCGATTCGATCGACAGCGCTCGCATACTCGCCTCCGCCACCAGCGCACCCGCCACGATCTGCGGCGCCCGCTCGGCGCTCACTCCTTCCAGTTCTGCCCGGTCGGCGGTCGTCATCCTAGAGATGAAAGATATGAGTTGCCTGAGGCCGTTTGCTGTGAGCGTCCGCTTCACCCGCGGCCCGTCGGCCGACGGGGCCGCACCGGTGAGCCGCGCCAGCGAGCGAAACGTCTTCGACGTCGCCACCGCCAGGTCCGGAGCGCCGGCTTCCAGCATCGTCACGGCGGACTCGGCGAGCTCGGCGTCCAGCCAGTCCCGCAGCATCCCCACCCGGCGCCGCCCGGGTGGGTCGTCGGGCAGCCACTCGCGGGTCAGCCGGCCGGCGCCCAGCGGCAGCGACAGCGCCACCTCCGGCTCCTCGTCGACGCCACTGGACATCTCCAACGAGCCGCCGCCGATGTCGAGGTTGATGATCCGCCCCGCGCTCCACCCGTACCAGCGGCGCACCGCGAGGAAGGTCAGCCGCGACTCGTCGACCCCGCTCAGCGCCTCCAGTTCGACGCCGGTTTCCTTGCGGACGCGGGTCAGCACGTCGTCGGAGTTCACCGCGTCGCGCAGCGCGGAGGTCGCGAAGGCCATCAACTCGGCGCAGCCGGAGCTGTCGGCGATCTTGGCGAACTCGTCGATCGTGGAGATCAGCTTCTCGGCGCCGCGCTTGGTGATCTTGCCCGAGCTGTCGATCGACTCGGCCAGCCGCAGGGTGGCCTTCGTCGAACTCATGGGCGTGGGATGCCCACCACGGTGCGCATCAACCACCAACAGATGAACTGTGTTGCTGCCCACGTCGAGAACGCCCAATCGCACGGAAAACAACCTAGTCGGATATGGGCGGACCCCGCGTGCGGCCCGCAAAGGAAGTTGCCGACGATGTTCGGTCGGGCCCCGAGTGTCAGCGGGTCGAAGAGCCGGATGCGTCGTCTAACGTGGACGCCGTGGCGAATTCCTACCCTGAGCCGGGACAAGAGGTCGAGCTGGACTTCGCCCGTGAATGGGTGGAGTTCTACGACCCGGACAATCCGGAGCACCTGATCGCGGCCGACCTGACCTGGCTGCTGTCGCGGTGGACGTGCGTGTTCGGCACCCCCGCCTGCCACGGCACGGTGGCGGGCCGCCCGGACGACGGCTGCTGCTCGCACGGGGCGTTCCTGTCCGACGACGACGACCGCGCCCGGCTCGACGACGCGGTGCGGCACCTGACCGACGACGACTGGCAATTCCGCGAAAAGGGCTTGGGCCGCAAGGGATATCTGGAACTCGACGAGCACGACGGGCAGGCCCAGTACCGCACCCGCAAACACAAGGACGCCTGCATCTTCTTGAACCGGCCCGGCTTCCCGGGGGGTGTCGGGTGCGCGCTGCACAGCAAGGCCCTCAAGCTGGGCGTCGCGCCGCTGACCATGAAGCCCGACGTCTGCTGGCAGCTGCCGATCCGGCGCAGCCAGGAGTGGGTGACGCGGCCCGACGGCACCGAGATCCTCAAAACCACTGTCACCGAATACGATCGGCGCGGCTGGGGTTCCGGGGGCGCCGACCTGCACTGGTACTGCACGGGTGACCCGGGCGCCCACGTCGGCGCCAAGCAGGTGTGGGAGAGCATGGCCGACGAGCTCACCGAACTGCTCGGCGCCAAGGCCTACGCGGAGCTGGCGGCCATGTGCAAGCGCCGCGCCAAATTGGGCCTCATCGCGGTTCATCCCGCGACTCGCCTCGCGGAATAGCCTCGGTTTTGTTGTAGGACAACACCATTCGCTGCGCGCTGGCGTGCAGGTACGCCTCGACGGCCGCGGCGGCCCCCGCTTCGTCGCCCGCCAGCACGGCCTCGGTGATCGCGGTGAGCCCGGCCACCACCGGCGCGGCGTCGTCGTACGCCGCGGTGAGCTGGTGCTCGCGGCCGCCGAAGGCGTGCTCGACCCAGCGATAGAGCAACCCCAGCGCGCGGTTGCGGCTGTGGTGGATGAGCACCCGGAAGTAGGCGAGGTCGGCGGCCTGGCGCGCCGCAGCGCTGTCGACCTCAACGACCGCGGCCAGCGCGGCGCGCAGCGTCTCGGCATCCTCGGGGGCGCGCCGTCGCGCCGCCGATCGCCCGATCAACGGCCCCAACGCCGCCCGGATCTCGAACAGCTCCACCAAAAACTCCGGCCCCAACTTGCGCACCAGCGCCTCGACCACCGCGGGGTGGGTGAGCCCCTGCGGGTCGGCGACCACGTTGCCGCTGCCGTGCCGGGCCTCGATCAGGCCCATCTGCTGGAGCCGGGCCAGGCCCTGGCGCAGCGACGTGCGGTTGACGCCGAGCTGTTCGGCCAGCTCGCGCTCGGGCGGCAGGGCCGAGCCCGCCGGAAACGCGCCGTCGAGGATCGCGTCGGTGATCGACGCGGCGATCTGTTCGTCGACGCGTTGACGGTCCGGCGGACGCAGCGGATTTGACTGGTTCATTGGCTCAACCAATATAGTGGATTAACCCTCGGGAGGTTGAGCAATGGACGGCGACACGCAATCGGCGGCGAATCCACGCTGGCGCGGCAAGGCCGGCCGCCTGGAAGTGTGGTACGCCACCCTGTCGGATCCGGCGACGCGCGCCGGGCTGTGGGTGCACTGCGAGACGGTCGCCCCGCTCGCCGGCGACGCCTACGCGCACGGCTGGGCCACCTGGTTTTCGCCCGACGGCCCGCCCCGCACCGAGCGGTTCGGTCCCGCGCCCACCCGGCCCGCCAGCGGGTCCTGGTGGTTCGACGCCGAAGGCGTCCGGGTGGGCGACGGGCAGCTCAGCGGACGCGCCGGGTCGCTCGCCTGGGACCTGGCGTGGACGGACACCGGCGCACCGCTGTGGACGTTTCCCCGCGCGGCCTGGGACCGCGAGCTGTTGCCGGGCGCCCAGGTCGTCATCGCCCCCACCGCCGACTTCACCGGCTCGCTGACCGTCGGCGGCACCGCGGCGCGCATCGACGGCTGGCGTGGCGGCGTCGCGCACATCTACGGGCACGGCAACGCCAAGCGCTGGGGTTGGGTCCACGCCGACCTGGGCAACGGCGACGTCATGGAAGTCGTTGCGGCGGTCTCCAATAGGCCGGGGCTGAACAAGCTGGCCCCGCTGGCGTTCGTGCGGTTTCGCATCGACGGAAAGGATTGGCCCGCAAGCCCTTTGCCGTCGCTGCGGATGCGGACTACCCTTGGGCTGGCGCACTGGCAGCTGGAGGGCCGCATCGGCGGCCGTCGGGTCCTGATCCGCGTGGACCAGCCCGCGGAGCGGTGCGTGAGCCTGGAGTACACCGACCCCGACGGCGGAAAAGCGGTGTGCACCAACACCGAACAGGCCGACGTCCACATCGAGATCGACGACCGGCGGTGGTCGGTGCTGGGCACCGGGCACGCCGAAGTGGGCCTGCGCGGCCGCGCGGCACCCGAGGTCAACGAAAGGATCCTTTCATGAGCTTTCTGCTCGACCCACCGCTGCTGTTCGCCTCCGGCCTGCTGATCGAGCGGCGGCTGCCCGCCGAGCAGCGCGACGCCGCCGAGGCCGCCACGCTGGGCGTCTTCTTCGGCGGCTCGTTCGGTTTGTACAACAACGTCCCCGGACTGGGGGTGCTGTGGCGGCCGTTCCGCGCCCGCAACGGTCGCGACTTCATGTGGAACAGCGGGGTTTTCCGCGTCAACACCGCCAAAGCGGACTGGCCCCTGCACGCGGCGGCCGCCGCCATCTTCGCCACCTATCCGTTCTTCATCAAGCTGGGCCGCCGGCTCGCGCGGACGACATGAGCCTGGTCGCCTCGTTCGGAACCGCCCTGCTGCCGGAGGAGTACGGCGGCCCGACGCCCCCCGAGCTGACCGGCCGCGTCGAGCGCTACCTGCGGCAGCTGCCCACGACATCACGCGTGGCCGTGCGCGCCGGGTTGTTCACGCTGGCCGCGGCGAGCTACGCCACCACCGGCCGGCCATTGTCGCGGCTCGGCCCCGACCGCCGGGAGCAGGTCCTGCGCCGGGTCGCCGCGCTGAGCCCGGACGCCGGCGCGGCCGTCGAGGCCATGAAGGCGATCGTGTTGCTGGCCAACGGCGCGGAAACCTATGCGACGGAATTGATTTCGCACGCCGGCCAGCACGCGACCGCCCGGCCCGACGCCGCGCTGAACATCGTGTCGTCGGCCGATGAGGCCTCCGTCGTCACCGCCGACGCGGTGATCGTGGGGTCGGGCGCCGGCGGGGCGATGGCGGCCCGCGCGCTGGCCCGGGCCGGCCTGGACGTCGTCGTCCTCGAGGAGGGGCGCCGGTGGACGGTCGAGGAATTCCGCACCACCCACCCGATCGACCGTTACGCCGGGCTGTACCGCGGCGCGGGGGCCACCGTCGCCCTGGGCCGCCCGTCGGTGGTGCTGCCCATCGGCCGGGCGGTCGGCGGCACCACGGTGGTGAACTCCGGCACCTGCTACCGCCCGCCGGCGGCCGTGCAACGGCGGTGGCGCGACGAATTCGGGCTCGCGCTGGCCGATTCCGACCGGCTGGCCGCGCGCCTGGACGACGTCGAACGCACGCTGCGGGTTGCCCCGGTGCCGCTGGAGGTCATGGGCCACAACGGGCGGCTGCTGCTGGAGGCCGCCGCCACGCTGGGCTGGCGGGCGGCGCCCATCCCGCGCAACGCGCCGGGCTGCGAGGGCTGCTGCCAGTGCGCGATCGGCTGCCCCCGCAACGCCAAGTTCGGCGTGCACCTCAACGCGCTGCCCGAGGCGTGCGCCTCGGGCACGCGGATCATCTCCCACGCCCGCGTCGAGCGGGTGCTGCACGGGCACGGGCGCGCACGAGGGGTGCGCGCCCGCCGGCCCGACGGCACCGCGCTGGACGTGCTGGCCGACACGGTCATCGTGGCGGCCGGCGCCACCGAAACGCCGGGGTTGTTGCGGCGCAGCGGCTTTGGCGCGCACCCGCGGCTCGGCCGCAACCTGGCGCTGCATCCGGCGACCATGCTCGCGGGCCGCTTCGAGGACGACGTGGTGGCCTGGCACGGCGTGCTGCAAAGCGCCGCGGTTCACGAGTTGCACGAGTCGCACGGCGTGCTCATCGAAGCGACCTCCACCCCGCCGGGGATGGGCTCGATGGTGTATCCGGGCTACGGTGCCGAGCTGCTCGGCTGGCTGGATGCGGCCCCCCGGGTGGCGACGTTCGGCGCCATGGTGGCCGATCGGGGCGTCGGCTCGGTGTCCACCGTGCGCGGCGAGACGCTGGTGCGCTATAACATCGCGCGCGCCGACGTCGGCAAGCTCGTGGTGGCACTCGAGGCGATGGGCCGGCTGTTGTTCGCGGCCGGGGCGAGCGAGGTGCTGACTGGTTTGCCCGGCGCGATGACGGTGACGTCGCTGCCCGCCCTGCAGGATGCGTTGCGGCGCAGCGACCCGAGAAGCCTGCACCTGGCGGCTTTTCATCCGACGGGCACGGCGGCCGCCGGCGCCGACGATCAGCTCTGCCCGGTCGACGAGACGGGGCGGCTGCGCGGCGTGGACGGGGTGTGGGTGGCCGACGCCTCGATCCTGCCGAGCTGCCCGGAGGTCAACCCGCAGGTGTCGATCATGGCGCTGGCGCTGGGCGTGGCCGACGAGGTGATCCGCGCCCGCTGATCGTGTGTGCGGCCGGGGCTTTGCGGGTGCGTCCTGGGCGGGGAATCGGCGAAATCTGCGCCCTCGGCGCACACTCGAAGCCCTGACCGCACGCTCGTTGCCGAGGATCAGCTCTGCGCGTCCCGGGCAACCGCGTGCCGCGGTTGGTACAGCAGCGCACGAACCAGCGGGCGCGGCCCGACGGACCGAAGCATCTGGCTCGCCGGACGGACCCGCACCCGCTTGGGCCACCAGAACCAGCGCCCCATCAGCGTCATGATCGACGGCGTGATCAGCGTCCGAACGACGAAGGTGTCGAACATCAGACCGATACCGATCGTCGTACCGAACTGACCGATCGCCCGCAGGTCGCTGGAGAGCATCGCGGCCATGGTCACGGCGAACACCACACCGGCCGCGGACACCACCGGACCCGTCACGCCGACGCCGCGGATGAGTCCGGTGTTCAGGCCGGCCCCGATCTCCTCCTCGATCCGCGACACCAGCATCAGGTTGTAATCAGACCCCACCGCCAAGAGCACGATCAGCGCGAATTCCGTTGCCACCCAGTGCAACTGGAAGTGGCCCAAATGCTGCCAGATCAGCGTCGAGAATCCGAACGCCGCTCCCAGCGACAGCACGATCGTGCCGACGATGACACCCGCCGCGACCAGAGCGCGGGTGACGATAACCATGATGATGAAGATCAGCACGATCGACGCCACCGCGGCGATCAGCAGGTCGTACCAGGCGCCGGTGGCGATGTCGTTGAATGTCGCGGCGGTGCCGCCGAGGTAGATGTCGGCGTTCTCCAGCGAGGTGAGCTTCAGCGCCTCCTTGGCCGCGTTGCGCTCTTGCTCGACGGACTTGATGCCTTCCGCGGTTGCCGGGTCCAGGGAGTGAGTGATGATGAAGCGCGCGGCCTTTCCGTCGGGCGACACCATCAGGCTCAACCCGAACTGGAAATCGGAGTTCTGGAAGATCTCCGGCGGCAGGTAAAACAGGCTCTCCACCCGAGCGTCGTTGAACGACTTACCCATCACAGCATTGGTATCGGTGAGCCGGTCGAACTGGTCGATCAGACTGTCGAACGAGCTGTAGATGGTCAGCGTCGTATCCCGGATCGCCTTCGACACGGCGATGTTCTCCGGAATGATCGCCAACAATTCGCGCGTGGCCGCGGCCGTGTTGGTGAGATCGCCGGTGAGGGCGTGGAACTTCTCGGCGAGCTGATCAAACCCGTCCAAGGCGTCGAACAGGCTACGCAGCGACCAGCACATCGGGATGTCGTAGCAGTGCCTCTCCCAGTAGAAGTAGCTGCGGATCGGTCGCCAGAAGTCGTCGAAATCGGCGATGTGGTCGCGAATTTCGTCGGTGATGGCGGCGGTCTCCGCCGTGGTTTTTGCGCTGTCGTCCGTCGCGTTGGCGAGCTTCTGGGTGATCGCGTACTGGCGTTCCAGCAGGGAGATCTGGGTGTCGAGGAATCCGGTGATCTTCTTGATGTCGCCGACGCGGTCTCTCAGGTAGTTGAGGTTGTCACGGATCGGCGCGCTTTGCACGCTGAGCTGGAACGGAATTGACCCGTCTTCGATCGGTGGGCCGAGCGGTCGGGTGATGCTCTGCACCCGTTCGATGCCCGGCACCCGGAAGATGGCACCGGCAACCTTGTCCAGCACCAGCATGTCTCGGGGATTGCGCAGATCGTGGTCCGATTCGATCATCAGGAGGTCCGGGTTGAGACGGGCCTGGGTGAAGTGCCGATCGGCCGCGTCGTAGGCCTGCACCGAGGCGGCGGTATGCGGCAGGTAGTAGAGGTCGTTGTAGCGCGGGGTGAAGCCCGCGAGACCAAGGGCGCCAACGATAGCAAGAATGACGGAAATGGCGAGGATGGGCGCCGGCCAGCGCACGATGGCCGTCGCCAGGCGGCGCCACCGGGTGTAGTTGAACTTGCGCTTGGGGTCCAAAAGACCGAAGCCACTGGCGACTGCGATGAGAGCGGGCGTCAGCGTGACCCCGGCCGCCACCACCACCAGCAGACCTATCGCGCACGGGAACGCCAGCGAACTGAAGTAAGGCAGTCGGGTGAACTTCAAGCAGGCCAGCGCCCCAACGATGGTCAGACCCGAGCCCAGGACCACCTTGCTGACACCGGCGAAGGTGTCGTAATAGGCGGCTTCCCGGTCCAGACCGCGCTCACGGCCCTCCTGGTAGCGGCCCACCATGAAAATCGCGTAATCGGTACCCGCCGCGATCGCGAGTGAGGTGAGCAGGTTCACGGCGAAGGTCGACAACCCCATGACGCCGGTTTCGCCCAGCAGCGACACCACGCCGCGGCCGGCCGCGAGTCCCACGAAGAGGATCACCATAGTCAGCAACACGGTGCTGATGGACCGGTAAACGAACATCAGCATGATCGCGATGATGACGACCGTGATGATGGTGATCTTGGCCAGGCTCTTGTCACCGACAACGATCACGTCGGCGGTCAGCGCTCCCTGGCCCGCGACGTAGGCCTTGACGCCGGCGGGCGGCTTGGAGTCCGCGACGATCTTGCGCACCGCGGCAACGGATTCGTCGCCGACCGCCCCTCCCTGATCGCCTTTGAGGTTGACCTGGACGTAGGCGGCCTTATGGTCGTAGCTCTCCACACCTGAGGACGTGAAGCGCTGTCCCCAAAAGTTCAGCGCGTGCTCGACGTGTTCGTGGTCGGCCTGGATCTTTTTGACCAGGTCGTCGTAGAACCGGTGCGCGTCCTCGCCAAGCGGTTTATCACCGACCAGGGTGACCAGGACGAGGTTGTCCGAGTCGTACTCCTTGAACTTCTCGCCGATGTGCTTCATCCCGGTGACCGACGGTGCGTCGGACGGCGAGAGCGGAACGGAGATGTCCTCGGCAACCTTCTCCAACTGTGGGACGAAGACGTTGACGCCGACCGCGATCAGCACCCAGCAGACGACGATCGGCAGCGCCAGGACGCGGACGGCGCGGGCAATGCGCGGCTTGTGCTCGACTTCGGTGGGTTGTGCGACGGGTATTTCGTCGGTGTCGCTGGTGTTGTCGGTCATGCGGACTTATCCAGGCAGGAGACCTGCGCATTGCGCGTCTCGGCTTGCCGTTGGTCGACCAGTTTGCCGTCGACCGTGATCCGGCAGCCGATGGAGGCGCTGTCACCTTGCGCGACGACGTAGGCGAAGATGCCGGGCATCTGGGCGACGATCGTCGTCGACCACGGCAACGTGGTGAAGTTGGCCTTTTGCGGTTGCGCGTCGGCATCCATCCAGTTGACGACGCCGGTGGTCCCGGGTGGCCCCAGGATTTCGTAGACGGCGGTCTTGGCGGCGTAGGGCGGGGTCGCATCCCGCGGATCGGGCTTGGGCAGGCCGGGCCCCGGGAAAACGCCGTTGAGGCGGTCCACCGCGACGCCGCCGATGAGCACCGCCACGACCACGACCAGGGGAACCCATGCCCGCTTGAGAAGCGTCAACACCGTTCCCCCCGATCAGGGTCGACCAATGGGCTGATGCTAAGACAGTTCACCCGTTCGAGCATTTCGTCGCGCGCCACGGCTACCCCGAACGTCATGGTTGCCGGATTAATTCCTGCGGTGCGCAGTGTGTTCGGGGCCACATCGTCGCCCGGGCCCCGTGACCGCACCGCTTGCCGAAAGCCGCCTGGGGCCACTCGCCGATGCCGGCCGGCATCACAGCCCTGGAACGGCCTGCGCCGCAGGCGATTTCGCCGCCCAGTGCCGATCTGGCGCCTATTGGCCTGCCGCCCTGTCGAATTCATCGGGATGGCCGCACCGGTCGCCTCGAACCGCGGCGCCCTCGACATCGGCCGACGGCCGAATTAGTTACAAAAAGTAATTCGCTGGCGCCGGCGATTTCCGGTTGAATTGCACACTTGGCGATGCCGCGAAATGCAGAAACGGGCAGCGACTGAGCGCCTCTGCGCGTACCCTGACGACATGGCTACCAAGGTCAGGACCTGCGTGCATTGCGGCCACACGTTCGATCCCAATGACCGACCGCGCGACCTGTCCGACCCCGATTGGCTTCCGGCCGCGTCAATTTATTGTTCGCATGAATGCAGCGACCGGTTCCATTGCGAAATGACGCATTGCTGCTCAACCCACGCGAAAAAGAAGGGTCATCGCGAGGGCGCCAGGGCGGCGCGATAATCCCGCTTCCCCGCCAGATCGGATATGGTGTTGACCGCCCAGCCAGCAACTGTCGTATGCGGGAGCAACCCATGGAGTTAACGGCAATTCTGTGCAACCACGCCGAGGCGCAGAACAACTTGTTGTACGTCATGGGCGGCGGCGTAGACCGGGCCGTCATTCCCGCGGGACGCTCAGGCCCCTTCACGGTTTCGTTGGCCCTCGGAATCATCGCCGAAGTCCCTTGGACCCCCACCAACGAAGAGCACACCGTCACCGTCGACCTGGCGGACGAGGACGGCCATCCGGTCGAGGTCGACAAGGGATTCGGCGAGCGGGAGCCGTTCCGCGCGCAGTTCCGATTCAACGTTGGCCGACCGCACGACCTCGAGGAGGGCGAAACCCAGTCGGTGGCATTCGCGGTCAACATGCCCTTGCTTCAGTTGGAGAAGCTGGGCAGGTACGCCTTCACCGTCACCATCGACGACGACGTCCGGCGCCGTCTGCATTACCGATTGGTCGGGCAGACCGGCGTGACCATCACGTCGAACGAACCAACCAGTAGTCGCGGACCACTCATCCCCAGGGTCTAGCCCTCCAGCTTGTAGCCCAGCCCCCGCACGGTCACCAGGTGTACCGGGTTGGCCGGGTCCGCCTCGATCTTGGACCGTAACCGCTTGACGTGGACGTCGAGGGTCTTGGTGTCGCCGACGTAGTCGGCGCCCCATACCCGGTCGATCAACTGCCCGCGCGTCAGCACCCGGCCGCTGTTGCGCATCAGGTACTCGAGCAGGTCGAACTCCTTGAGCGGCAACGTGATCGTGTCGCCGTTGACCGAGACGACGTGTCGCTCGACGTCCATCCGCACCGGTCCCGACTCGAGCACCCCGTCGCTGATCTCGGAGTCGTCGTCGCCGCCGCGGCGGAGCACCGCGCGGATGCGGGCGATCAGCTCGCGCGCCGAATACGGCTTGGTCACATAGTCATCGGCGCCGAGTTCCAGCCCGACCACCTTGTCGATCTCGCTGTCCCGCGCGGTCACCATGATCACCGGGACGCCGGAACGGGCGCGCAACTGCTTGCACACGTCCGTCCCCGACATGCCGGGCAGCATCAGGTCGAGCAGCACGATGTCGGCGCCGGCGCGGTCGAATTCGGCGAGGGCGGCGGGGCCGTCGGTCACCACCGTGGCCTCGAAGCCCTCCTTGCGCAACAGGAATGCCAGCGGATCGGCCAGCGACTCCTCGTCTTCCACGATCAAGACGCTAGTCATAAGCGCGATTCCTCCTCATCGCTGCGCTCTGCATCGTCATACGCGCGGGTCATCTACTCAGTTCTTCCTCTCGTTGTGACCTGTTGGGCCGCACTTCGCGACCCTGCGGTGGCTCGGGTTCTTCGTCAGTGTCCTTGTAGGCCGGAATCGACAGCGTGAACGTGGATCCCGTCCCCGGCTTGCTCCACACCCCGATGCTGCCGTTGTGGTTGGCCGCAACATGTTTGACGATGGCCAGGCCCAGCCCGCTGCCGCCGGTGGCGCGCGAGCGTGCCTTGTCCCCCCGGAAGAACCGCTCGAAGACTCGCTCCTGGTCTTCCAGTGCGATCCCGATACCGCGGTCGGTGACGGCGATCTCGATGTTTTCGCCGCGGCGGCGACGGCTGATCGAGACCGGTGAACCGGGCGGTGAGTAGGCGATCGCGTTGGACACCAGGTTGGCCAGCGCGGTGACCAGAAGCGTTTCGTCGCCCAGCACCCGTAAACCGCTGGGCGCGTCGGTGCGAATCTCGATCTGAGCGTTGTCGGCGGCCACCTTGTGGCGTGAAATGGCTTCCGCCACAACGGTATCCACGTCGACCTCGGTCACGTTGGGTAACCGCTCGGCGCCCTGCAGCCGGGACAGCTCGATCAGTTCGGCGACCATGTCGCCGAGCCGGTTGGCTTCCACGAGCACCTTCTCGGCGAACCGGCGGACGGTTTCGGAGTCGTCCGAGGACGCCAGCAGGGCCTCGGCGAGCAGGGCCATGGCGCCCACCGGGGTCTTCAGCTCGTGACTGACGTTGGCCACGAAGTCGCGCCGCGTCGCCTCCATGCGCGCGTAGTCGGACTGGTCGTGGGCGAACACCACGGCGAAGCGGCGGTCTTCCTCGCTGAGCAGCCGCGCCTGCCCGTGCACCGCCAGCCCGGACCGGCCGGCCGCCCGCTTGGCCGGCCGCAGGTCGAATTCCACGTCGACGCCGCTCAGCGCCTGCTGCGCCGCTTCCCACGCCTGGTCGTCGAGCTGCCGGTCCCGCACCAGGCCGAGCTCGGCGGCCCGGTCATTGAGGTAGACGACGTCGCGGTGGGAATCCACCACCGCGACCCCCAGCGGCATCAGCGCGACGATGCGTTGCAGCATCTGCGCGACGGTGATCCCGGTCCAGTCCGGGCTCACGCGCTGCCTGCGCTGGGCCGCTTTCGACGACAGCCGGGTCCCGGCTGCTACCCCTACGGCCAGCCCCAGCACGGACAAGACCCCGGCCAGCAACAGCGCCGAGAACACAGTCACATAGCAAATCCTACAAATCTTCGGAAACACCGCCCTAGCGGAACGAGGCCAAAATCGGACAAGTCACACTTTGCGCTTCAGGTGTTCCACTCCCGTTCACGCGATGTTCGGCAAACAGGCCTTCAAAAACTCCCGATGGGAGCGGTCGGCGGCTAGCGCCGGCCCTGGCTGGCAACCGCCGCGGCACCCGCCGCGGCCGCCTCCGGGTCGAGGTAGGTGCCGCCCGGCACCTCCGGCCGCAGGTCGCCGCCCAGGTCGTAGCGCAGCGGAATACCGGTGGGAATGTTCAGCCCGACGACGTCGTCGTCGGACATCCCGTCGAGGTACTTGACCAGGGCACGCAGCGAGTTGCCGTGCGCGACGATCAACACCGTCTTGCCGCTGCGCAGGTCCGGGACGATGACGTCGGTGAAATACGGCAGGAACCGGGCCACCACGTCGGCCAGGCATTCGGTCAGCGGGCCGCCGTCGATGTTGGTGTAGCGAGGGTCGGTGTCCTGGCTGAACTCGCTGCCCCTTTCGATCGGCGGTGGCGGCGTGTCGTAGCTGCGCCGCCAGGTCATGAACTGCTCTTCGCCGTAGCGGTCCTTGGTCTCGGCCTTGTTCAGCCCCTGCAGCGCGCCGTAGTGGCGTTCGTTGAGCCGCCAGCTGCGCCGCACCGGGATCCACAGCCGGTCGGCGGCGTCCAGCGCCAGGTGCGCGGTGGTGATCGCCCGGCGCAGCAGCGACGTGTAGAGCACGTCGGGCAACAGGTTGTGCTCGGCCAGCAGCTCGCCGCTGCGCACCGCCTCGGCCCGGCCCTTTTCGGTCAGGTCCACGTCGACCCAACCGGTGAACTGGTTGCTTGCGTTCCATTCGCTCTCGCCGTGGCGGAGCAGCACCAACGTGCCGGTATCTCCCATGCCGGCTAGCTTATTCGTCATCTTCGTCGATGAGATGGGCGAACGCCTCCAGGTTCTTCAGCGACTCCCCGCGCGACACCCGCCACTCCCACTCTTTCTGGATCGACGAGCGAAAACCCAACTCCAGCAAGGTATTAAAGTCCGCATCCACCGCTTCGAGCACCTGCCCGAGCACCCGGTCGATCTCCTCGGCGTCCACCGATGCCAGCGACATGCGGCCCACCAGGTAGATGTCGCCGACCTTGTCCAGCGTGTAGGCCACGCCGTAGAGGCGGCGGTTTCGCTTGAGCAGGAAGCGGTAGACGGCCTCGTGGTTCTCGTCGGGCTTGCGGCACACGAACGCCTCGACGCGCACCGAATGCTCGCCGATGCTCAGGATGGTGTTGGTCTTGAGCCTGCGCTCGCCGGGCAGCGCCACCACCAGCCCCGACAAGCCACCGTGCGCGCCATCGTGTTTCGAGTACTCCAGGCCGCTGGCGCGCAGCGCGTCCTCGATGACGCGCTCGACGGTGGACGTCACGCGCCAACCCCGCGACGCTCGGCGGTGTACTCGCGGATCGCGCGGCGATAGCTGGCCAGCAGCGCGTCCGTGGTGTTATCCCACGAGAACGTGGCCGCGTGCGCGGCGGCGGCGCGGCTCATCGCCTCGGCCTGCGGCGCGCTCAGGCGCAGCATCCGGTCGAGGGCGTCGGCCCACTGCCCGACCTCGTGGCCGGACACCAGCGTCCCGGTGACTCCGTCGCGCACGGCCACCGGCAGGCCGCCGACCGCGGCCGCCACCACCGGCGTGCCACACGCCTGCGCCTCGACGGCCACCAGGCCGAACGACTCCGAATAGCTCGGCACGGCGACCAGGCTGGCGGCCTGGAACAGGGTGGCCAGGTCCGTGCGCGACTGCGGGGGCAGGAAGCTCACCCGCGCGGCGATGCCGAGCTCGTCGGCCAGCCGCCGCAGGCCGTCCGGGAAGGCCATCCCGCTGCCCGACGGTCCCCCGGCCACCACGATGCGCACCCCGGGCAGCCTGGCGGCGGCGCGCAGCACGATGTCGGGCGCCTTCAGCGGCTGGATCCGGCCGACGAACGCGACCACGTCCTCGTCGAGCGGCAGGCCCAGCGCGGCCCGGGCGGCCCGGCGATCACCCGGGCGGAACACCTCGAGATCCACCCCCGGGTGGACGACGTCGATGCGCGCCGGGTCGGCGCGGTGGATCGAAATCAGTTGCTGCGCTTCGTCATCGGTGTTGACGATCAGCCGGTCGGCCTCGTCGACCACCTGCTGCTCGCCGACCGTGCGCAGCGGCGGCTCGGGCGCGTCACCCACGGCCAGCGCCGCGTTCTTCACCGCGGCGAGCGTGTGCGCGGTGTGCACCAGCGGCACCGCCCAGCGGTCGCGGGCCAGCCAGCCCACCTGGCCGGACAGCCAGTAGTGCGAGTGCACGATGTCGTAGTAGCCCGGTTCATGCGACGCCTCCGCGCGCAACACCCCGGCGGCGAACGCGCACAGCTGGGTGGGCAGGTCGTATTTGTCCAGGCCCTCGAAGGGCCCCGCCACCACGTTGCGCACCAGCACGCCGGGCGCCACCCGCGCGACCGGGGGGTCGGCCGACGCGGTGGCCCGGGTGAAGATCTCCACCTCGATACCCCGCCGCGCCAGGTGCAACGCGGTTTGCAGCACGTAGACGTTCATGCCCCCGGCGTCGCCGGTACCCGGCTGGGCCAGCGGCGAGGTGTGCACCGCCAGCACTGCGACGCGGCGCGGTTTCAACCGGAAGACGTCATCGTGCCGCATTCTGTCATCTTTACAGGACGCCGCGCCCACCAGCCCAACGCCCAGGACAGGGGTTCGCGCTAAGCGGAAGGCTCGTCGATGTCGCCCAGGCGCGGGCTCAACGCCCCGGCGCGGCGCATCGCGCCGAGCGGATCGGCGTAGAGCCCGCCCAACGACACGGTTCCCGCGCCGGCCTCCTGCACCCGGTTGCCGAAGACGGTGACCCGGATGTCGCGCGACGGCAGCACCGAGCGCTCGGCGAACGCCGCCTCCACATGCTCCATCGCCTCGGGATACTCGGTGAAGGCCTGACCGCCGACCACCAGCTCGTCGGGGTTGAGCATGTCGCGCAGCAACGCCACCGCCTCCCCGAGCACCCGCCCCCGCTCGTTCAGCAGTTCTTGGGCCGGCTCGTTGCCGGCCCGGGCCAGCCGCAGCAGGTCGGCGAGGCCGTTGGCCGACGCGTTGGCGCGGCCCGCGGGCACCGGAGGCAGGATCCGCAGCCGACGGGCGGCGGCCAGCACCGCCTCGTCGCTGACCGTGGATTCCAGCTGTCCGCTGCCGCCGAGCAACTCGGAGTGGGCGGGCAGCGCCGCGATGGTGCCGGGACCGCTGGCCGGGCAGTGCACCCGGCCGCCGATCACCAGCGCGTAGCCCACCGTCTCGCGGGCGTAGACGTAGAGGCTGGTGGGTGAGCTGGGCACGAAGCGCCGCAACCCGAGCAACAGCTCGGCCCCCGCCATGGCGTCGACGTGGGAGGCCACCGAGACGGGTAGCCCGAGCGCGTCGGCCAGCACCGGGCCGACGGGCGCCTGCCGCCAGCCGAGGCGCGGGTGGTCGACGTGACCGGTGGCGCTGTCGACGGTGCCACCGATCGCGACACCCACCCACAGCGGGCGGCGTCGATGCCAGCGCCGCAGGTAGCGGGCGGCGCTTTCGGCCAGCGAGGCCAGCGCGGGCCCGGCGGGGCTTAGCGGCGTCGGCGTCTCGACGGTGTCGAGCGTGCGACCGAACAGGTCGGTGGCCACGATGCTGGTGGTCCGGGCGCCGACGTGGATGCCCAGCGTCACGAACGGTTCGTGGTTGACCTCGACCGGCACGCGGGGGCGGCCGATGGCCCCGGAGACGGCCAGGTCGGCGCGTTCCCGCAGCAGGCCGGCGTCGAGCAGGGCGATGACTTGGCGGTTGACGGTGGCGATGCTCAGCGAGGTGACGCCGGCGATGACGTCACGCCCGACGGGCCCGCGCAACCGGACGGCCCGGAAGACCGAGGCCGCCGCCGAGTCGGCGATGTGCAGTGCCGGAGGCACGATCTGACGGCGCACCGAGCGGTGGCCCTTGTAGCTGGCACGGCTGGGCGAATGATGAGTCTGGGTAAGGGTATTCGAGCGCACGAGCGTCCTTCTGTCCGATTTTTGTTGGCCGTCACTGGCCACACCTGAAAGTCAGGAGCGGCGAAGTGCGCGACAACAACACGCACCCGCCGCGCAAAGACACGCGGTGGTGGTGCTGGACAGGGCGCTGTGGTGCACCCCGAAAATTTAGCACGTTCACTAAGGTTGTTTCGATGGCTGGAAATGTCAGGAATGAACGGGTCGCGGTGGTCACGGGCGCCAGCTCCGGAATCGGCGAGGCGACCGCCCAGACCCTCGCTGTTCAGGGCTTTCACGTGGTCGCGGTGGCGCGCCGCGCGGACCGGATCAACGCCCTGGCGAGGGAAATCGGCGGAACGGCCATTGTGGCCGATGTCACAGACGACGCCGAAGTCGCGTCGCTGGCCGAGGAGCTGGGCCGGGTGGACGTCCTGGTCAACAACGCCGGCGGCGCGCGCGGGCTGGCGCCGGTGGCCGATTCCGACTTCGAGCACTGGCGCTGGATGTGGGAGACCAACGTGATGGGCACGCTGCGGGTTACCCGGGCGCTGCTGCCCAAGCTCGTCGACTCCGGCGACGGCCTGATCGTCACGGTGACTTCCGTTGCGGCGCTTGAGGTTTACGACGGCGGCGCCGGGTACACGGCGGCCAAACACGCCCAGGGGGCGCTGCACCGCACGCTGCGCGGCGAACTGCTGGGCAAGCCGGTGCGGCTGACCGAGATCGCGCCGGGCGCGGTGGAGACCGAGTTCTCGCTGGTCCGCTTCGACGGCGACCAGCAACGCGCCGACGCCGTCTACACCGGCATCACGCCGTTGGTTGCCGCCGACGTCGCCGAGGTGATCGGGTTCGTGGCATCCCGGCCACCGCACGTCGACCTCGACCTGATCGTCATGAAGCCGCGCGACCAGGCCTCGGCGACCCGCTTTAACCGCCGGGGTTAGCCCCCGGGCTGGAAGTCGTGGTCGGTGAAGTGGAGGTCGTGGGCGTCCCGGACAGGGACGGCGCGGTCGACGGCGTGGCCGGCGCGGTCACCGGAATCTGCGTTGACGGCGGGTGCGCGGTCGGCGGCGGCAGCGCGGACATGGCAACCCAGGTGTCCCAGTCGACGGCCCAGTCCCAGATGTCGCCGTCGGAGTAGGACAGCTGAATGGAGCTTCCAGTCACTTCCACCGGGTCGCCGTACATCGCGCTCTGGTAGTACTGCTCCGCGTCGCCGGTCGACAGGTTGATGCAGCCGTTGGTCACGTTGGTGTTGCCCTGCGCGCCCGCACTCATCGGATTCGCATGGATGAACTCGCCGTTGTTGGAGATCCGCACCGCCCAGCGTTCGTGCACGTGGCTGTAGCCGGCGGCGGGATTGGACATGTAGAAGTCGGCGTACTTCTCGGTCACCACGTGGATGCCGTTGCGGGTGACGTTGCGCGCCTTGTCGGCCTCGCCGTAGCTGCACGGGAAGTCCATGATGACGCCCTCGTCCCTGACCACCTGGATGCGGTGCGACGAGACCTCGGCCTTGACCACTTGCCGGCGACCGATCTGGATGTTCAGCGAGATGTCGTCGGCCCCGTAGGCGCTGTCGCCGAACGGCAGGCCGTACAGCTTGGCATCGACGTTGACGGTGGTGCCGGCCGGGTAGTACTCGCGGGTGCGCCAGTGGACGCGCGCCCCCCCGACTTCGTCGGGCAGCCACGCCCAGCTGCCCTCAACGGGCGGATTGGTGGTGACGGTCAGCGCCTTCTCGACGGCGGCCTTGTCTGCGATGGGGGCGTCGAACTGGATGATGATCGGCGCCGCCACCCCGACGGTCTGGCCGTCAGCCAGCTGGAACGACCCGCCGATCTTCTTGGTGGGCGACACCGTGGTGAACTTGCCCGCGACCGGGATCGCCTTGCCGTCGTGCCCGACGGCCGAGCCGCTCCAGGTGTAGGTCGCGTCGTAGCCCAGGGGCTCGGTGGTGCTGTAGACGGTGCGATCGGAATTGAACTTGCCCGCCACGGCCTTGCCCGCGGAATTGGTCAGCGCGACGTGCTGGAACCAGCCGTCGGTGATCTCCACGCTGATCGGCGCGATGGGCACCACGTTCTCGGTCGCATCGGCCGGCTGGAACTTCAGCTTGGCGGCGGGCTGCTCCTTTTTCTCGGCCTGTTTGGCCGCGGGGCCGCCGCACGCGGCCAGCACGCTGGGGGCGAAAACCCCCAGTCCGAGGGTCGCCAAAGCCACGCGCCGGTTGACCGGCTGCGGGTTGCGCGACGTGTTCACGAAAGTCAAAGATACCGGGGAAAATCCATCGACCCCGCCGCGACAAATCGGGGTCGGGCGGATTCGGAGCTACAGCCTGCAGCCGAGCAGGACCGGCTCCGGTTGCAATGTGACACCAAACACAGCGTGGACCCCGTCACGGACCGTGCGGGCCAGGGCGATCACCTCTGCCACGGTGGCACCGCCGCGGTTGGTCAACGCGAGCGCGTGCTTGGTGGACAGCCGGCAGCGGGCCGCCGGATCGTCGGGATAGCCCTTGGCGAAGCCGGCCCGCTCCACCAGCCAGCCGGCCGCCAGCTTGACGCCGTCCGGTGCCGGGTAATGCGGCACCGGCCCGTCCACGCCCGCGGCCAGCCGCTCGTACGCCTCGGGGGCGACGACGGGGTTGGTGAAGAACGATCCCACGCTCCAGGTGTCGTGGTCGTCGTCGTCGAGCACCATGCCCTTGCGGCCCCGCAGCGCCAGCACCGCCTGGCGGACCTTCTCCGGTTCGGCGCGCTCCCCGCCGCTCGCCCCCAGCGCGTCCGCCAGCTCGCCATAGCGCAGCGGCGCGCTGCGGCCCGACGGGTCCAGCGCGAACTCGACTTCCAGGACCACCCAAGGGGTTTCGTGGCCGGCCCGTTTCAACACACTGGTGCGGTAGCCGAAGCCGAGCTCGGCGCCCGGCACCCAGCGGACCTGTCCGCTGCGACGGTCCAGTATCCGGACCCGGGTGATGGTGTCGGCGACTTCGGCGCCGTAGGCCCCGACGTTTTGCACCGGGGTCGCCCCGGCCGAACCCGGTATGCCCGACAGGCATTCCAGCCCGCCCAGGCCGCGCTCGATGGCGCGGACCACGACGTCGTCCCACACCGCGCCGGCCTCCGCGCGCACCACGTTGCCGTCGACGGTGATGCCGCTGTTGGCCAATCGCACCGCGGTGAGGTCGGCGTACGTGTCGGCGATCACCAGGTTGGAGCCGCCGGCGAACACCAGGACCGGGGGTTGTTGTCCCCCACCGCTTTCGGCGTCCAGCTCCCGCAGCACCGCGACCACCTGTTCGGTGCTGGTGCAGGTGATCAGGCGGCGCGCCACCGGCCCGACCCGCAACGTCGTCAGCGGCGCGAGCGACACCGCTTCGGCGACATGCGCACCGGCGAATGTCGAACCGGCATCGCTGGATTTCATGGCCCGTAACGGTAGCCTCACCTGCTATGCCGCGTTCATTCGACTTGTCGGCCGATTACGACGGCAGCGTTGAAGAGGTTCATCGCGCGTTCACGGACGAGACCTATTGGCGGGCTCGCCTGGCCGGATCCGGTGTCGACGTCGCCACCCTGGAGTCGATGCGGGTGGGTGGCGAAACGGGCGACGACGACACCGTCGAGGTGGTCACCGTCCAGGTGATCCACAGTCACAAGCTGCCCGGGATGGTCACGCAGCTGCACAGCGGCGATCTGCGCATCCGGCGCGAGGAGACCTGGGGCCCGGTCGCCGACGGGGCCGCGCAGGGTTGTGTCGTCGGCTCGATCCTGGACGCCCCGGTCAATCTGAACGGCACCGCTGTGCTGTCGCCGATCGCCCAGACGGGCGGTGCCCGGCTGACCTTTCGGGCCACCGTCCAGGTCCGCGTCCCGATCATCGGCGGCAAGCTGGAGAATTTCATCGGCGGCCGGTTGGCCGAACTGATGGCCGCCGAGCAGCGGTTCACCACGGAGTGGATCGCCAGAATGCCTTGAGGGCGCCGCGCCTAAGCTGGCGGCCATGCGAATCGCGCTGGCGCAGATACTGAGCGGCACCGATCCGGGCGCGAACCTGGAGCTGGTGCGCTCCTACAGCGGCCAGGCCGCCGACGCGGGCGCCAAGCTGGTGGTGTTCCCGGAGGCGACCATGTGCCGCTTCGGGGTTCCGCTCGGGCCGATCGCCGAGCCGGTCGACGGTCCCTGGGCGACGGGTGTGCGGCGCATCGCGGCCGACAGCGGGATCGCGGTGGTCGCCGGCATGTTCACCCCGGCCGGCGACGGCCGGGTGAAAAACACGCTGATCGCGGCCGGCCCGGACGGTCTGGACACGCATTACGACAAGATCCACCTCTACGACGCCTTCGGCTTCACCGAGTCGCGCACCGTCGCGCCCGGCCGCGAGCCGGTGGTGATCACGGTTGACGGCGTCCGGGTGGGGTTGACCGTCTGCTACGACATCCGCTTCCCGGCGCTATACACCGAGCTGGCCCGCCGCGGCGCCCAGCTGATCGCCGTCTGCGCGTCGTGGGGCTCGGGCCCGGGCAAGCTCGACCAGTGGACGCTTCTGGCGCGGGCCCGCGCGCTGGACTCGATGAGCTACGTCGCCGCGGCCGGCCAGGCCGATCCCGGCGAACCCCTCACCGGCTCGGGCGCGCCGACCGGGGTGGGCGGCAGCCTGGTGGCCTCGCCGTTCGGCGACGTCGTGGCGTCGGCCGGCCCCGGGCCGCAGTTGGTGGTGGCCGACATCGACGTCGATCGGGTCGCCAAGGCCCGGGAGAGCATCGCGGTGCTGCGCAACCACTCAGATTTCGTTCAGCTCGATAGTGCAGAATCGGTCGGGTGACGAACCCACAAGGACCACCGAACCAGGACCCTTCGACGTGGGGCCGTCCCGGCAACCAAGGCCCGTTCGGCCAGCCCCCCACCGAGCGGCCGACCGAGCGGATCAACACCGGGGGCCCGGCCCCCGCGCCGCCGCCGCCGGCCGCCGGCCCGCCTCCCGGTCAGACCGAGCGGATCGCCACTCCCCCGCCCAACATGCAGCGGCCGGACTACCCGTCGGCGCCCCCGCCCGCCCCGCCCCCGGGGCCGACGGAGACGCTGCGAACCCCCGGCGAGGACCCCGCGCCGGGCACCAAGAAGCGGCGCTTCCTGCGTGATCCGCTCTCCGTGGTGCTGGTCTGCATCATCGTGGTGTGCCTGGTGATCGCGGGCCTCGTCGGCGCCGAGCTGTACGTCCGGCACGTCGCCAACAGCAAGGTCGCCGAGGCGGTGGCCTGCGAGGTCAAGGACTCCGCGACCGCGTCGTTCGGGGTGACGCCGTTGATGCTGTGGCAGCAACTCACCAAGCACTACACCAACATCTCGGTGTCGACGGCGGGCAACCAGGTCCGCGACGCCAAGGGCATGAAGATCGACATCAACATCCGCGACGTCCAGCTCAAGGACACGCAGGACTCAAAGGGCACGATCGGGTCGCTGGACGCGACCGTCACCTGGACCTCCGACGGCATCAAGCAGTCGGTCCAGAACGCGATTCCGGTGCTGGGCCCGTTCGTCACCAACACGGTGACCACCCACCCCGCCGACGGGACCATCGAGCTGAAGGGCATGTTGGACAACCTCACCACCAAGCCGGTGGTGTCGGGCACCGGCCTGCAGCTGCAGATCGTCAGCTTCAACGCGCTCGGCTTCACGATGCCCAAGGAGTCGGTGCAGTCGACCCTGGACGACTTCACCTCGCAGTTCACCAAGAACTACCCGCTGGGCATCCACGCGGACAGCGTGCAGGTCACCAACGACGGTGTGACGAGCCACTTCTCGACGCGCAACGCCAGCATCCCGACCGGCAACAACAACGACCCCTGCTTCGCCAACCTGTGACGGTTTAGCCGTCCGGTAACGATGCGCGCCGGCACGGCGCGAGGAGGCGCCGGACAATTCAGCCCAGCCCGTCGAGCACGGCGCGGGTGCCGGACAGGCCGAGCCGGGTGGCGCCCGCATCCAGCATCGCGAGCGCGTCGGCGGCGGCGCGGATGCCGCCGCTGGCCTTGACGCCCAACCGGCCGCCGACCGTCTGGCTCATCACGGTGACCGCGCGCACCGAGGCGCCGCCCGCGGGATGGAAGCCGGTCGACGTCTTCACGAAGTCGGCGCCGGCGTCCTCGGCGGCGCGGCACACCCGCACCAGGGTGCGGTCGTCCGTACCCGACAGCAGCACCGCGGACTCCACGATCACCTTCAGCACCGGGCCCGCGGTCATGGCGGCGCGCACGGCCGCGATGTCGGCCCGCACGGCGTCGATGTCCCCGGCCAGGGCGGCGCCGATGTCGATGACCATGTCCACCTCGGCGGCGCCGGCCGCCACGGCCCGTTCGGCCTCCAGCGCCTTGACCGCCGACGTGTGCTTGCCCGACGGGAAGCCCGCCACGCTCGCCACCCGCACGCCCTGCCCGGCGCGCACCGCGACCGGAACCATGGACGGCGAGACACACACCGCGTAGACGCCCAAATCGGCGGCCTCGGCGACCAGGGCGACCACGTCCGCCTCGGTGGCCTCGGGCTTGAGCAGGGTGTGGTCGACAAGCGCCGCCAGCTGCGCCCGGGTGGGTTTGTTCGCCACTAGAACCTTTCTTCGGGCCCGCCCGGATTGCATCCGGACGCGACCATCTCCGCATCGTCGACGACGGGGCGCCAGGGCTCCAGGTTCCAGCTGACCTTGCCGGGCTGCGCGAGTTCGGCGTACTGCCAATGGCACACGAACTGCGCGCGCATGCCGGCGGTGTCCGCGTCCGGCGACAGCGCCACGACCTCGGCCCACGCCTCGTCGGCCAGGGCCGCGTTTTCGGCCTGCTGCCTGGCGGCCAGCCGCCCCGACAGCGTCGGGAACACGCGCAGGCTGGTCAGGCCGTGCCATTGTGCCCACTGCGTGTGGTCGATGAACGGCGGGGACGCCGTGCCCGGGTCCGCCGCCCCGGTGCCCGCGGGACCGCACAGCGCGACGAGCACCGCTGCCGACACCGTCAGCAGGGCCTTCATCCCGCTAGCGCGACTTACCTTGGATTTCGAGAAGTTTCGGCCGCACGTCGACCAGATACACGCCCGCCGCGCACGCGGCGATCGCCATCCCGAGTACCCCGAAAACAAAACTCAGGATGGACGTCAGGGCGACGGCCAGGCCGAGGATCACCAACCACACCGGCTTGGTCAGCTTGTCGGCGGCGGTGTAGGCGTCGGGCCGCTGGAGCGCGGCGTGCACGAACGCGTATACCGCCGTGACCAAAACGGCGATCTGCAAGACCAACATGACGGTACCCACGAGGTGGCTCACGCCTTAAGCGTATGCGGGCGCCGTCGGAAACGTCGACTCGGAGTTGCCGGTCAGACAACTCCGAGTCGACGCCGCGACTTACTTCTGGGTGACCTTCTTGGCGGACGCCTTCTTGGCCGGAGCCTTCTTGGCGGGCGCCTTCTTGGCGGGCGCCTTCTTGGCGACAGCCTTCTGGGCCTTTTTGGCCGACTCGTCGGTCTTCTTGGGCAGCTCGATGCCGACCAGCTTGGCGGCGCGCTCGCCGACCGCGCGGGTCTGCGACGCGACGGTGCCCAGGGCCTCCTGGGTCAGCTCGACGGCCTGGTCCACGTAGCCCTCGGCGCGCGCGGAGGCGTCGTCCAGACCGGTCTGGCTGCTGTCTCTTATACACA
>NZ_LATC01000033.1:0-47807 GCF_001414075.1 Mycobacterium sp. UM_11
CGGCAGCGTCAGATGTGTATAAGAGACAGCCTCCGCGTCGTGTATCAGGTCCGCAATGAAGGAGTTTCGCGAGTGAGCACAACCACGGTAGACGAGTCCGCCAAGCTGTTGGCCGACCCCTTGGCCTACACCGACGAGCGGCGACTGCACGCGGCGCTGACTCACCTGCGCACCAGCGCACCGGTGTCCTGGGTCGAGGTGCCCAACTACCGTCCGTTTTGGGCGATCACCAAGCACGCCGACATCATGGACATCGAGCGCGAGAACATGCTCTTCACCAACTGGCCACGGCCCGTCCTGACGACCGCCGAGGGCGACGAGATGCAGGCCGCCGCGGGCGTGCGCACCCTGATCCACCTCGACGACCCCCAGCATCGAGTGGTCCGCGCGATCGGCTCCGATTGGTTCCGCCCAAAGGCGATGCGGGCGTTGAAGGTTCGCGTCGACGAGCTGGCCAAGATCTACGTCGACAAGATGATGGCCGCGAGCCCGGAATGCGATTTCGTCCAGGAGGTGGCGGTCAACTACCCGCTCTTCGTGATCATGTCGCTGCTGGGACTGCCCGAGGCCGACTTCCCCAGGATGCTCAAGCTGACCCAGGAGTTGTTCGGCAGCGACGACTCCGAATTCAAACGGGGGACCACCAACGAGGACCAGCTGCCCGCGTTGTTCGACATGTTCCAGTACTTCAACGGGGTAACCACCGCGCGCCGCGAGCACCCAACCGAGGACTTGGCGTCCGCCATCGCCAACGCCCGCGTCGACGGGGAGCCGCTGTCCGACATCGACACGGTGTCCTACTACCTCATCGTCGCGACCGCCGGCCACGACACCACCAGCGCCACCATCTCCGGTGGGCTGCAGGCACTCATCGAGAACCCCGACCAGCTCGAGCGGTTGCGCGACAACCTCGACCTGATGCCGCTGGCCACCGAGGAGATGATCCGCTGGGTCACCCCGGTCAAGGAATTCATGCGTACCGCCACCGCGGACACCACCGTGCGCGGGGTGCCCATCGCGGCGGGTGATTCGGTGCTGCTGTCCTACGTCTCGGGCAACCGTGACGAGGATGTCTTCGTCGACCCGTTCCGCTTCGACGTCGGGCGCGACCCCAACAAGCACTTGGCGTTCGGCTACGGGGTGCACTTCTGCATGGGCGCGGCGTTGGCCCGCATGGAGGTCAACAGCTTCTTCACCGAGTTGCTGCCCAGGCTCAAATCCATTGAGCTGACCGGTGATCCGGAGTTGGTCGCTACCACGTTCGTCGGCGGCCTCAAGCATCTGCCGGTGCGTTATTCGCTGGCCTGAGCGGCCCGCTTAGCGCGTGATCGCTACACTCCGTGCGGAGGTCTCGCAATGAGGCGCAGGACGATCGTCATCACGGGCGCCAGCGACGGCATCGGCGCGGCCGCGGCCCGTCGCCTCAGCCGCACCGGCGATCGGATCGTCGTGGTGGGCCGCTCGGAAACCAAGACCGCCGCGGTGGCCGCCGAGTTGGACGCGGACTACTTTGTCGTCGACTACGCCGACCTTTCCCAGGTGCGCGCGCTGGCGGACAAATTGCGTTCGCAATACCCGCGCATCGACGTTTTGCTCAACAATGCGGGCAGGATGGCCAGCAAGATCGAGCTGACGCCCGACGGCTACGAACGCACCTATCAGGTCAACTACCTGGCGCCGTTCCTGTTGACCACCCGATTGCTGGATGTGCTGCTGGAGTCCCGCGCGACGATCGTCAACACGACCAGCTCGTCGCACAAGCTGATCTTCCGTGCCACCGTCGACGACCTGGAGAACACCGCCGGCCGCAGGCCCGCCGCAGCCTACGCGTTGTCGAAGCTCGCAATCGTGTTGTTCACCAAGGAGTTACACCGGCGCTACCATGCCGGCGGCCTTTCCGTCGCGGCGGTGCATCCCGGCAATGTCAACTCCAACATCGGCATTGCCTCGGGTTCGCGATTTCTGGTGTTCATGCAGCGGTACACCCCGGCGGTGCTGTTCATTTCGAGCCCGGACCAGGGCGCCGAGCAGTTGGTGCGGCTGGCGTCGAGCACGCCCATTTCCCAGTGGACGCCCGGCGCGTACTACGCCAAGCGCAAGATCGCCAACACCAGTCGCCTGGCGGACAACCCACGATTGGCCGCCGAACTGTGGGAGCGGACGGCGTCAAGGCTGGGCTGACGCCACCCGGGGGGTGATCTTCGATACCCGCTAGTATCTAACCGATACTGAAGGGTATGCTGCTGCACATGTCGCCTGTCAAACCGCTGCGCACCCGCCCCACCCGCGGCGAGGTCCGCGACCGGATCCTCGATGCGGCGTCGAAGGTGTTCGCGGCCGAGGGGTTCGCCGGCGCCACCATCGACGCGATCGGGCAGGCCGCGGGCTTCACCAAGGGCGCGGTCTATTCCAACTTCGAGTCGAAGGACGAGCTGTTCCTGGCCCTGCTCGACCGCGAGTTCGAGCTGCGCGGCGAGCAGATCGCGATAGCGCTGGACCGCAGCGACGGTGACACCGCCGCGGCCGCGCGCGAGGTGAGCCGGTCGGTGCTCGACTCGGTCCGCGACCATTCCGACTACTACGTGCTGCTGGTCGAGTACTGGCTGCGCGCTCAGCGCGATCCGCAGCTTCGGGAACGCCTGATCGAGCGCCGCCGCGCCGCGGCCGACCAGGCGCTGCACATCGTCGAATCGACCGACACCGTGCCGGGCGACCGGCGGCTGACCGACATCGCCCAGCTCGTCGTCACCCTCAACCTGGGCGTCGCGATGGAGGAGGTGCTGCGTCCGGGAACGATCAACCCCGATCTGCTCGCGCAACTGATCACCGCACTGCTGGAATCGATTCCGGTTTGAAGGCGATGAGGGAAAGCCACACCATGGATGCCAACGACGAACCGGACGACGTCGCACCGGTGATCACCGCCGCCGGATTGGGGGTCGACGGTGAGCACGGGCCACTGTTCTCGGGGGTCGACCTCGCCCTGACGCCGGGTTTTCACGCGATTCAGATGCCCGGGGGTCCGGGTCAGACAACGCTGTTGTTGACGCTCGCGGGCCGATTCAAGGCGACTCACGGCTCGTTGACCGTGCTCGGCGAGACGACGCCGCGCGCGATCCGCCGCCTGTGCGCGATCGCGGCCTTCGACGACATCGACGAACTCGAAGAGTCGGTGACCGTGGCGACCGTACTCGCCGAGCAACGCCGGTGGCTGGCGCCGTGGTATTCGCTGGTGCCGCTGCAAGCCGGCCAGGCCGAGCTGACGGAGGTCTTCGGCGACATACCGACGCCGTCCTCGGACACCTACATCGTCGAATTGTCCGACCTGGAACTGTTTTTGCTGCGCATCACGCTTGCGCTGCTGTCGAATCGTCCGATTCTGGTGGTCGGCGATCTCGAGCAGGTGCGCGACAACTCCCGGCGAGCGATCGCGGTGGATCGGCTGGGTGTGATCGCGAGAGAGCGCACCGTCGTCGTCGGAGTCACCAACCCGCTCGGCACCGACGCACCCGAGCACGAGCTTCACGATCGCCGCGTTTTGACCGGAGGAGATTGACGATGTTGGCTGGACTCGCATTCGGCTCGGAGATCAAGCGTTTCGGTCGCAGCCGTTTGACGCGCGTGGCGATCGTCGTGCTGATCTTGCTGCCGCTGGTGTACGGGGCGCTGTACCTGTGGGCGTTCTGGGATCCCTTCGGCCACACCAACAAAATGCCGGTGGCGTTGGTCAATTCCGACCGCGGTGCCGTCGTCTCCGGTGAGCAGTTCAACGCCGGCGATGAGATTGCCAAGAGCCTCACCGCGGACGGCGGGTTGGACTGGCACGTCGTAAACCTGGCCGAAGCGCGCAACGGAGTCGACCACGGCAAGTACTACTTCATGGTCGAGTTGCCCCCGGACTTCAGCGCGGCGATCTCGTCGCCGGTGACGGGACAGCCGAAGAAGGCCAACCTGATCGCCGTCTACAACGACGCCAACAACTACATCTCCACCAGCATCGGCCGCACCGCCATCACTCAGGTGCTCAACGCGGTGTCCAGCCGGATCTCCGGCCAGGCCGTCAATCACATGCTGTCGGTGGTGGTTTCGTCGGGCGCGGGCATCAAGCAGGCCGCCGACGGCGCGGCCCGACTCGACGACGGTGCCGGGCAGCTGGCCGCCGGCCTCGACACGGCCCGGTCCGGCTCGGCGCGCCTCGCCGCCGGGGCCCAGCAATTGTCCGACGGAATCAACCAGGCCACCGACCCGCTGCTCACGGTGACCCGGGCCCTGTCACAGATCGGCGGCGACACGCAGCAATTGCAGCAGGGCGCGGCCGCGCTGCAGCAGGCCAACGACCAGATCGGCACCATCGCCACGGCACAGGACGGCGCCGCGGATGCGTTGTCGCTGGTGATCGACCAGCTCGCCGCGCGCCAGGATCCGTTGGCGAACAACCTGCGCGGCATCCAGGATCAGCTGCGGGGCCATCAGTTCACGCCGCAGATCCGCCAGCGTCTCACCGACGCGCAAAACGCCGCGATCGCGATGACCTCCGCCATGCGCACGCCCGGCAGCCCGCTGGGTTCGGCCCTCGACCAGGTCGGCACCAAGGGGCAGGAGCTGACGAGCAAGCTCACCCAGCTCCGTGACGGCGCCCAGCAGCTGGCCGCCGGCAACGCCGAGTTGGCAAGCGGCATGGTCAAACTCGACGACGGGGCACACCAACTCAAGGCGGGGTCGGCCGAGCTGGCCGGCAAGCTCGGCGAGGGGGCGAGCCAGCTGCCCAACTGGACGACTCAGCAAAAGGACGCGGTCGCCGACACCATCGGCGGGCCGGTGCAGCTCGCAGCCTCGCACGAGAACGCCGCGCCCAACTTCGGCACCGGCATGGCCCCGTTCTTCCTGACGCTGGCGCTGTTCTTCGGCGCATTGGTGCTGTGGATGATTTTGCGGCCCTTGCAGAGTCGTGCGATCGCCGCGGAGGTGCTGGAAATCCGGGTGGTGCTCGCCAGCTATTTGCCTGCGGCCGCGATCGCGCTGTTCCAGGCGATCATTCTCTACTGCGTGGTCCGGTTCGCCCTCGGCATGCACGCCGTGCATCCCGTCGCGATGCTGGGGTTCATGATCCTCATCTCCGCGGCATTCGTGGCCGCCACCCAGGCGATCAACGCGCTTGTCGGCCCGGCGGTGGGACGCGTGCTGATCATGGCCCTGCTGATGCTGCAGCTGGTCAGCGCCGGCGGCATGTACCCCGTGGAGACCACGTCGCGGCCCTTCCAGGTCCTGCATCGTTTCGACCCGATGACCTACGGCGTCAACGGGCTGCGCCAGCTCATCCTCGGCGGCATCGACGGGCGGCTCTGGCAGGCGATCACCGTGCTGGTTGCGATAACGGCTGTCGCGCTGGCAATCTCATCGCTGTCCGCACGACGAGATCGCCTGTGGAACCTCAGCAGGCTGATCCCGGCGATCAAGATGTAGGCAAACGTTCCGCGTCAACGATCGACGCTGCATGATGGTGGGCAAGCTCTGCAATCGAGAGGAAGCCCATGTTAGGTGTGCATCATTCGGCGATTTGCACCTCCGATGTTGAACGGTCGCTCCGATTCTGGTGCGAAGGCCTGGGACTGAGCCAGTTGATGGATTACGACTTCGTCGGCGATTGGCCGGGACTGTTCGGGGCCGGCAGCGATCGGCTGCGATCGGTGTTTCTCGGCGATCCGCAGACATCGGGCAGCGGGTTTGTCGAACTGGTGGAGGTGACCGGTGCCCTTGAGGCACTGCCGGATTCGACCGCGTTACGGCACGGGTTCATGTTGCTCTCATTGCAGCGTGAAGTCGACGAAACGCTCGCCGCTTTGGCCGCGTTGGGTTTCACCGACGGCGTGCGGCGCATCGACGTCGTGGCCCCGGACGGAAGGACCGTCGCGATGGCGGTGATCGAAGCGCCGGACGGGGTACTCGTTGAGCTGATCGGCCGCGCGAAATGAGCACCGCGCTGGTCACCGGCGGCGCGTCCGGAATCGGGCGTGAAGTGGCCGGCCGGTTGCGCGCCGCGGGGCACGGCGTCGTGGTGTGGGACCTGTCCAACGCCGACATCGCCTGCGACGTCAGCGATCCCGACGCGGTGATGGCCGCGATGGACCAAACCGTCCGCGAGCACGGCGCGCCCACCCGCGTCGTCACGTGCGCGGGAGTTGGGGCCTCCGGGCTGCTGCTCGACCAGTCGCCCGCGGAATGGAACCGGGTGCTGGCCGTCAATCTGACGGGCACGTGGCTGACGATCCGGGCGGCGGCGCGGGCGATGATCGACGCGGGGGTGGGCGGCTCGATCGTCGCCGTCTCCAGCATCAGCGGCACCCTGGCCGACCGCGACATGGGCGCCTACTGCGTGTCCAAGGCGGGAGTGGACATGCTGGTGAAGGTGGCCGCCGCGGAGTGGGGTGCGCACGGCATCCGGGTCAACGCCGTCGGGCCGGGCGTGACGCGCACGCCCATGCTGGCCAAACCCGAGCAGCTGCCCGGCTGGGTGGAAGCCCTGTCCGAACGCACGGCCCTGGGCGGCCTGGGAGCCGCGACCGACGTGGCCGCAGCCATCGTCGGTGTCCTCGAATTGCCCTGGGTGACAGGTCAAGTCGTGCATGCCGACGGCGGGCTGGCGTTGCACAGCCCCATCGACGCGTACGGCCAGCTGCAGCGGGTGATGGGCGGAAAAGGCCTCAGCTGATGCCGTAATCGATGATGCCGCGGATGATCTTGCCGTTGCGGAGGTCGTCGTACGCGTCGTTGATCTCGTCGAGGCGATAGCGCCGGGTGATCATCTCGTCGAGCTGAAGCTGCCCGGTTTGATAGAGCCTGGCCAGCCGGGCGATGTCCGCCTTGGGATTGCACGAGCCGAATATCGTCCCGGCCAGCGTCTTGTTCATCAGGATGAAGTCCTGCAGGTCGATCTTCACCGACCGGGTCAGCTGCGAGGTCATGCCGGTAAGCACGCACGTGCCGCCCTTGCGCGTCAGTTGCAGGGCGTCGCGGACGTCGGCGGGCGTGATCAGCGACGGCGAAACCACCACCGCGTCGGCCATGACCCCGTAGGTCAAGTCCCGCACCATCTCCTGCGCCTCGGCGATCGTGGCCGCGCTGTGGGTGGCGCCGAACTGCAGCGCCGATTTCTGCTTGAAGTCCACCGGGTCGACGGCGACGATCTGCGCGGCGCCGCTGATCCGCGCGCCCTGGATCGCGCCCGTCCCGATCCCGCCGACCCCGACGACGACGACGGTGTCACCGCCGCGCACGCCGGCGCGGTTGGCCGCCGAACCGTAACCGGTGGGAATGGCGCACGACAGCAGCGCGCTCGGCGCGAGCGGCAGGTGCGGCTCGATCTTCACCAGCGACCTGGTCGACACCACGGTGTGTTCGGCGAACGCCCCCACCTTGGCCAGATGGCCCAGGGGCCGGCCGTCGGCGGTGTGATGACGGAAGGTGCCGTCGGTCGGCATTCCCGGGGTCAGCGTGAAAGCGCCGACGTCGCAGATGTATTCCATGCCCGACGCGCACCAGCGGCACTGTCCGCACACCGCGACGAACGACATCACCACATGGTCGCCGGGCGCGAAATCCGTTACGCCGTCGCCGACTTCGCGCACGATGCCGGAGCCCTCGTGGCCCCCGATCATCGGGAACATGGTCGGCAGGCCGAGGGACCGCATCACCTCGTTGGGCGCCGACATGTCGCCGTTGAGGATGTGGTCGTCGGAGTGGCACAGCCCGGCCGCCGCCATCTCGACGAGGACTTCGCCGGCGCGGGGCGGGTCGAGTTCGAATTCCTCGACGGACCAGGGCCCGCCGACGTCGTGCAGAATCGCTCCCTTGGTTTTCAAGCGGCTTCCCTATGCGGCCGGGGCGAACGTGACCGGAAGCTTGTTGGGGGAACGGAAGGTCAGCCCCACGATCTTGGACTCCTGGCCGGTTCCGTCGTCGGCCACGAAGGCCAGATCCTTGACGCGGTCGAACAGGCTGTTCAGCATGACCCGGGTCTCGAGGCGGGCCAGATGCATGCCGAGGCACATGTGGATGCCGCCGGCGAACGCGATGTGCGCCTGGCGCGGCCGGTGGATGTCGAAGGCGTTGGCGTTGGTCCAGCGGCTCTCGTCGCGATTGGCCGAGCCCATGCACATGTCGATCTGCGCGTCGGGTGGGATTGTCTTGCCGCCGATTTCGACCTCCTGGGTGGTGGTTCGCATGACCATCGTCAGCGGGGTTTCGAAGCGCAGCCCCTCCTCGATCGCCATCGGTATCAGCGAGCGGTCGTGATAGACCTGCGCCAGCTGCTCGGGATGGGTCAGCAGCAGGTACAGCAGGTTGCCCGACGATCGGTAGGTGGTTTCCAGTCCGGCGGGCAGCAGCAGCCGCAAAAACGCGATGATGGCCTCGTCGGAAAGCTTTTCGCCGTCGATCTCCGCGGCCACCAGGTCGCCGATGATGTCATCGGTGAGTTTGCGCCGACGCTGCTCGACCTGCTCGAGGAAGTAGCCGTGCAACTCCGCCGCCGCGTTCAGCCCGGCGACGATGTCGGTCGGGATGGAGATGAGGTCCAGGGACAACCGCCGGAAGAAGTCGAGATCCTCGGGCGGGAGGCCGAGCAGCGTGGAGATGATCCGGGTGGGGAACTCGAACGTCACCGCCTTGACCAGGTCGGCGTGCCCGTCGTCCTTGATCTCGTCGACCAGTCGGTCGCACACCGGTCCGATGACCGAGGGCTCCCAGCGTTCCAGCGCGGTGGCGCGGAAGGCCTTGGCCACCAGATTGCGGTGGTCGTGGTGTTCCCGGCCGCCCATCGCCAGGATGGTGTGGCCCATCACCAACCCGATGGTCTCGTCGTATTTGTGTGAGCTGAAGATCCGGTCGTCGCGGAACGCCTGGAACAACGGGTCGTAACCGAACAGCACCCACTCGTCGTTTGGCCGCATCTCTTCGGGCATCTGCGAGTGGTCCGCCAGCGCGCCATGCCAAACCGGGTCCGTGCGCCGCATGTATTCGAAGAACGGATACGGGCTGGTTTCGCCGGTGAAGTCGAGGGTGACGGGCTGGTTGGCGGGGTCGGTGCTGAGCGTCATCAGCGCTCCTCCTGAACAGCCGCTGAGCGGATCGGTACGCGGGGAATATCGCTATCATAGTATAGATAGCAACTAAGCCCAACGGGCTTGTCGTGGTTACCGTAACGGGCACAGTATTGATGCTGCGTGGCGTCGGAGGCGGTGATGCAAATGCCGGAGCGGCGATTTGTGTGCGCACAGGACGAGCTGCCGCCTGGCGGAATGAAGCTCGTCGACGTCGGGAAGTTCGGCGTCGGCGTGTACAACGTGCGCGGCGAGTTCTACGCGATCGTGAATTACTGCTCGCACGAGGGCGCCCCGCTGTGCCTCGGCCTGCTCGGCGGCACCAACGAGTTCGACCCGGACGAACCCGGTGGGCTGCGGCGCGTCCGCGACGGGCAGATCGTCCGATGCCCTTGGCACAACTGGGAATTCGACATCACCACCGGGCAAAACCTGGCCGATCCGACGCGGCGCATCCGCACCTACCGCGTCGACGTCACCGACGGGGAGGTGTACCTCACCGCATGATCATCGATGCAAACGTGCAACCGCACTTCCGCTCCAACGCCGAGATCCGGCGTTACCTGCCCGCCGCGCACCAGCTGCGGGCGATCCCCGACGTCGAACAACAGTGGTACTCCGCGCCGGGCGGCGACTATCGGCAGGACCTCTACGGCGAGCACTACCCGGGATCGGACCCCGAGACCGTCGGCCGGCACCTCTTCGACGACGCCGGTGTCGACTACGCCATCCTCAACCCGCTGACCCGCGGGAACATCGCCGACTACCTGCTCAACAGCCGGATCTGCGCGGCGGTCAACGACTGGCTGCTCGACCGCTGGCTCGAGCCCGACCCCGCCGATCGGTTCCGGGGCACCATCCGCGTCAATCCGGAAGACCCCAGGGGCGCCGTCGCCGAGATCGAGCGGCTGGCCGCCCACCCGAAGCTGGTGCAGGTCGGCGTCCCGATGCAGTCACGGGAGCCGTATGGCAAACCGATGTTCGAGCCGATCTGGGAGGCCGCCGCCGCCCACGGGCTGCCGGTGGCGGTGCACATCAACGGCGGCAACGGCGTCGATTACCCGCCCACCTTCGCCGGGCACGCCCACACCTATCCGGGATACGCGGCGTTCATGCCGCTGAATTACTTCGTGCACCTGGCCACCCTGATCATCGAGGGCGTGTTCGGCAGGCACCCCGGCCTCAAATTCGTCTTCGCCGACGGCGGATACGACATCCTCACCCCGTTCATCTGGCGGCTGGACACCTTCTGGGTGTCGATGCGCGATCAGACGCCCTGGGTCGACCGCTACCCGAGCGAATACCTGCCCGACCACGTCAGGTTCTGCTCCTCGGCGTTCGACGGGCCGACGGATGCCGCCGACGTGCGGCGCTGGATGGACTTCACCGACAAGACCGACCTGCTGATGTACGGGTCGGCGTATCCCCATTGGTCCACCTCAACCCCGGAGGGCGCCGCCGAGGGCCTCGACGCCACCCAGCGCGACAAGGTGTTGTGGCGAAACGCCAGCGAGCTGTACGGACTGAAGGAGCGTGTCCGATGACCACGATCGAACGAGTCGCTTCACCGACGGGCCAACACGACGAGATAGCGGTCAGCATCGTCGACACCGACGTGCACCCCTTGCCCGTCTCGACCGACGTGCTCAAGTCGTACGCGGCGCCCGAATGGGTGGACAAGATCTGGCCGACCGGCAACGCGGTCACCCCGGTGCCGCATTTCTACGACACACCGGATTCGTACAAGACGTCGTCGCTGCGTATGGACGCGTGGCCGCCCAACGGCGGGGTCGCGGGCAGCGACCCGGACTTCGCCGCCAAGCAGTTGCTGATCGACGCCGGCGTCAGCATCGCGACGCTCGAGCCGATGTGTGACGCCCAACTGCCCCAAGCCGAACACGCGCTGAAGTCGGCCTACAACGATTGGCTTGCCGACGTGTGGCTCGACACCAACAACGCGCACGGCCGCTGGCGCGGATCGATCAGCGTCAGCGCGCAGACGCCCGAGCAGGCGGCGCGCGAGGTCGAGCGCTGGGCGGGGCATCCGTACATGGCGCAGGTCCTGATGACGCCGCAGACCCGCGGAATCCCTTTCGGCAACCCGCATTTCGACCCGCTCTATGAAGCCGCGTCGCGCAACGGTTTCCCGGTGGCCACGCACCTGATGGGGCAGACGCCGTTCGAGCTGATCCCGCTGTACCCGGTCGGCAACCCGGCGCACTGGCACGACTTCTTCGCCGCCTGGCCGCTGCTTTACGTCTCGCACCTGATGAGCCTGGTGTTCGACGGCGCATTCGACCGCCACCCCGACCTGCGGATCGTGTTCGTCGAGGGCGGCTTCACGTGGGCGATGCCGGTGATGTCGAGGATGGACCGGATTTGGGAGGCCCGCCGCGGCGACTTGCCGAACGTGCGGCGCCGCCCGTCGGAGTACGTGCGCGAACACGTCCGGTTCACCACCCAGCCGCTGGAAGACACGGACACCGTGCAGTTTCGGCAATACCTGGAAATGATGGACCTGGGCGACAACCTGATGTTTTCGACGGACTACCCGCATTGGAGCTACGACTCGCCGGACTACGCGATCAACCGATTCCCGGCCGACCAGCGCGAGCGGATCATGCGCGGCAACGCGACCGCTCTCTACGGGCTTCCGCCGACGGTCAAGGCGCTCCCCGGAGAACGCTGAGCTTGGTTACCACCCCGGCAACGAGCACCGCGTCATTTGCGGCGCGCAATCGCAGGTCTACCTTGAAGAGGGTCTCGTGCGCGGCCCGCGCCGCGACCGGCCGAGCAAGCATGACCAGCCCGGAAGATGAGAGGGTATGACACAAACGAATCTGACGCGGCCGCAGGGCCTTACCCGCATCGACCCGGTGCTCCGGGAGGCCGCCGCCGCGCTGGGCGTCGCCGAATTCCGCGCCGAGACCCTGCCCGCCGAACGGGAACACGCCAACCGGCTCGCCGCCGAGCGCGCCGCGGAGGTCGACACCGCCGGCGTCTCGGTCGAAACGCGCACCATCACCGGACCGGGTGGACACCAGCTGAGTCTGCGCATCTACCGGGGTCCCGACGTTGATGGGGCCGCGTCGGGTTCGCCCCTGGTCTTGTACGCGCACGGCGGTGGCTTTGTGACCGGGAACCTGGACACCGACCACGCGCGCTGCGTGGAGCTGGCCAGGGCAGCGGGTTGCCTGCTGATCTCGGTCGACTACCGGCTCGCGCCGGAGCACCCGTGCCCGGCGGCCCTGGACGACGTCGAGGCCGGCTTTTACTACGCCATCCGCAATTGCGCCGAGCTGAACGTGGACGTGAACCGGATCGCGGTGATGGGCCGCGACGCGGGTGCGGCGCTGGTCGCGGGCCTGAGTCAGCGCATGTTCGACGACGAGGGCCCGCAGATCCTGGTGCAGATCCTGCATCAGCCGATGCTCGACTCCGACGCCACCCAATCGCGGCGCGAGTTCCAGCGCACACCGGGCCTCAACGGGCCGGCGGTGAGCCGGGCGTGGGGTCATTACCTCGGGCACGCCAGCGCCAGCGGTCAACACGTTCCCGCGCACCGGGCGAACCTCGAGGGCCTGCCGCCCACCTTCATCAGCTGCGCGGAGATCGACCCGTGCCGCGACGAAGCCATCGACTACGCGAACAGACTGTTGCACGCGTATGTGCACACCGAATTGCACGTCATCGCAGCGGCATTCAACGGGTTCGACTCGGTGGTCCCGGATTGGCTTGTTTCTCAGGAGAACCGGGCCCTGCACGCGCGTTCGCTGCGCCGCGTGTTCGCCATGTAGCGGCGAGCTTCGCTATCGACGCAACTCCGGTATCTCTTACCGTAGTGCCCGTTGCTACCATCGAAAACGCCGGTGAACTCTCCCCGAGAGGCAGCATGACCACAGTCGACTCTCCCGAAAAGACGCTGTTCACCTCCACGACCCAAGCCTTTCTGGAGAAGGAAGCGCCGCTGCGCCGGGTGCGGGAGTTGCACGCCGCCGGGGTGTCGTTCGACCCGGCCTGGTGGCGGCGCGCCGCGGAGCTCGGTTGGACGGGCCTGTTGGTGCCCGAGGAGTTGGGCGGCGGCAGCGTCTCCGACAGCGGCGTGGTGGACCTGGCCATGGTCGCCGAGCAGCTCGGCAAGACGGTGGCCCCCGGGCCGTTGTATCCCGTCAGCGTGGTGCTGTCCGCGCTCGTCGAATGCTCAGACCGCGAGCCGCACGCGGCCACCGTCGAGGCGCTGATGTCCGGTGAAGCGGTGGCGTCGTGGGCGGTCTCGGAGCCGGGCCAGGGCTGGGCGCCGCTGAATCCGTCGGTGACGGCCACCCCGACCGATTCGGGCTACCGGATCGACGGCACCAAGGACCGGGTCGAGGCGGGCGCGCAGAGCGCGGTGCTACTCGTGGTGGCGCGCTGCGGCGACGAGCTCCGCCAGTTCCTGGTTCCCACGGATGCGGCGGGCGTGACGATCGAGCCGCAGCAGTCGGTCGATTTGGTCAAGCAGTACGCCCGGGTCCGTTTCGACGGTGCGGTGGTGCAGCGATCGGCGGCCGTCGGCACGGCCGCCGAGACCTCCGCGCTGATCGAGCGCCAGAGCCAAATCGCCCAGATCCTGCAGTGTGCCGAGGTGGTCGGCGTTCTGCAGACGGTGTTCGACCTGACCGTCCAGTGGGCCCTGGACCGCCACACGTTCGGGCGGCCGCTGGCGTCCTATCAGGCCCTCAAGCACAAGTTCGCCGACATGAAGCTGTGGCTGGAGGCATGCCGCGCCACCACGGCCGCGGCGGTCGCCGACGTCGCCGCCCACGCGCCCGGTGCCGGCCTGTCGGCCAGCATCGCCAAGTCCTACGTGGGCGAGATGGCCGGCCAGATCGTGCAGGCCTGCGTGCAGATGCACGGGGGCATCGGTGTCACCTGGGAACACGACCTGCACCTCTACCTGCGCCGGGTTACGTTGTACCGCTCCATGTTCGGGACGCCGGAGGAGCACAACCTGCGCGTGTACGAACACGAGAAGGCGGGTCGGGAGAACCGATGACCCCCACCGAATCCGCTGCCGAGTTCGCGGCCCGGGCCAGGGCCTGGCTGGCCGACAACATGCCGCCCGTCGACCCCGAGTCGCCCCCGCCGGCCCCGCGTGACGACGAACGATCCTGGCTGCGGGCCCGAGAACTCCAAAAGCGGTTGTACGAAGGCGGATTCGCCGGCATCTGCTTCCCCCGCGAGTACGGCGGGCTCGGGCTGGACTACGAGTATCAGAAGGCCTTCGACGCGGAATCGCTGACCTACGAGATGCCGCTGATCCTCAACACCCCCACTTTCACCATCTGCTGCGCCACCCTGCTCGACACCGGCAGCGAGGAGCAAAAGAAGCGCCACATCGCCGCGGCGCTGCGCGGTGACGAGGTGCTGGTGCAGTTGTTGTCTGAGCCCAGCGGTGGTTCCGACCTGGCCGGCGTCCTCACCCGAGCCGAACGTCAGGGCGACCGCTGGATACTCAACGGGGCCAAGACCTGGAGCACCAGCGCGTTCGCCGCCGACTACGCGCTGTGCCTGGCCCGCACCAATTGGGACGTGCCCAAGCACGAGGGCTTGACGATGTTCCTGGTCCCGATCGCCCACCCGGGAATCACGTTGCGCCGCATCACGATGCTGAGCGGTTCCACCGAGTTCTGCGAGGAGTTCCTCGACGGGGTGGACGTCGGCGACGACGCCGTCGTCGGGGAGGTCGATGGCGGCTGGGCGGTGGCGTCGCGGCAGCTGTATCACGAGCGCCGGGCGGTGGGGCAGGGATCCGAGTTCGCCAGCGGCAGCGGCAGCGAGGGCGGCAACACGATTCCCGTTGACTACGTGAGCCTTATCGAGAAGACGGGCCAGGCCGGTAACGAACGCGTGGAGCAGCTGGCCGGCCGCGCATTGGTGCAGCGCGCGGTGGCCGACCAGCTGATCGGCCACGTGTACCGCAGCGTCCGAGACGGCGCGCTGCCGCCGGCCGGCGGCACGCTCATCCGGCTGTTCCATGCCGAGACCGTGTTCGTGAATGTCGACACCGCCATGGCGATCGCCGGGAGCGCCGGCGTTGTCGGGGAACCGGGCGAGGGCCTGGAAACCGGGCTGCGCTACCTGTCCCGCCAGACCGTCGCGATGGGTGGCGGGACCACGGAGATGGCGCGCAACGTCATCGGTGAGCGGGTGCTGGGCTTCCCCCGGGAATTCGCGGCCGACCGCGGCGTGCCGTTCAAACAGGTGAAGCACGGCCCGCGGCCGGGCCGCCCCTAGCCCTCCGCGACGAGGTTCTCGGCGAGTCCGCCGGCGACCGGGATCTGGACCAGCGACAGCACATGATGCGCCGGGGTCCCCGGCGGGGCCACCAGCACGTACTCGCTGCCCTGTCGTTGTGCCCGCTCGCGGGCGGCGGCCAGCGCGCTGACCCCGGCCGAGCCGAGATGGGTCACGCCGCCGAGATCGATCGTCAACGGCGCGACGCCGGAACGGCTTTCGACCGCGATCTTTCGATCCAGGGTGGAGGCCGTGCCGGAATCCACGTCGCCGCTGACGGCGATGCGGCCGGGTTCGGTGACCACACAGGCAAATTCGGAGTTGATCGACCGCCGGCGATCCGCGTGACTGACCAGCGTGTCGGTGACGAAATTGGCCGGCCGCGACAGGCGGTGCGTCAAGCTGGCGGTCGTCCCGCCTGGCCCATGGCTGACGTGCGCGCTGGACACCAGGGCTTCGGCCATGGCAAGGCCGCGTCCGCGGCCCTGCTCGCCTTCACGGTGATCCTTCCACTGCCCGTGGTCGATGACCGACGCATACAGGTTGCCGTCGCCGGACAGCGATGCATCGAGGACGATCCCGTCGGAAACCTCTGCGCCGTAACCGTGTTCGACCGCGTTCTCGACGAATTCCGAGACCGCGTGCACGATGTCGGAAATGTCGTCGGGGGAGGCGCCGATGTCGGAGAGCCATTGACGCAGGCGGCCGCGGACCGCGCGGGCGGCCTGAATCGTCGCGTCCACCGTCATCTGCAGCGGTGGCGGCGGCGTCCGCCGTTGCGCGGCAAGCAGTGTGATGTCGTCGTTGTAGCCGGTCGGGCGCAGCAGCAATTCCAAAGTCTCCGAACAGATTCGGTCGATGCGCCGCCGCGAGGAGTCGATCACGAAACCGCCCTGGCCGCCCGCGATGTTGCCCGCCAATTCGGCGAATTCGGCGGTGCTGGCCATCAGCGGCCGGCCCGGGCGTTCGATCAAGCCGTCGGTGTAGAGCATGACGGCGTCACCGACGCCCAGGATTTCCGTGCGCACCGGAAAACCTGTGCCGCTGCCCAGCGGGCCGGCACCGGACGGCTCGAGATAGCGCGATTCGGCGTCCGCCGCAACGAGCAGCGGCGGTGGGTGCCCGGCGGTGCAGTATTGGAACTCGCCCGTGGTGAAGTCGAGCGATCCCGCGCACATCGTGGCGGACCTCGAGCCCGGAACATGTTCGTGGAAGCGGTCGACCGCCGCCAGCGCCTCGGCGATCGGATAGCCGGCCAAGATCTGCATCCGCAGCGCGGTGCGCAATTGCGACATCACCGCGGCGGCTTCGACGCCGTGGCCGACGACGTCGCCGACGACGAGAACCAATCGATCCCCGAGGGGTATCGCGTCGAACCAGTCGCCACCGGCGGCGGTGTCCTGCGCGGCGACCAGGTACTCGGCCGCGACGTCGGCGCCGGGAACCACGGGCACGGACGGCGCCAGCAACGCCTGCTGCATGACGGTCGCCGAATCGCGGACATTGCGGTACCGCTCGGACAACTCCTCCATGCGGGACTCGGCGGCCAGCCGCGCCCGCACCCGGTCGGTGACGTCGACGAAGGCGAGTTGCACCCCCTCGATCGAGCCGTCGTCGGCGCGGCGCGCGGTGACGATGAAGTCGAAGAAGTGTTCCTGTGCGGTCCCCGAGCCCTCGAAGTCGGCCTGCACCCGCCACTCGGTTCCCGATTGGGGTTCGCCTGTTTGATACACCCGGTCGAACATCTGCAGGATTTGCTGACTCTCCAGCTCCGGATAGACCTCGCGCACCAAGAGCCCGATGCTGTCGACCGGGGGACTCAGGGCCCGGTAGGCGGCGTTGACCGCGACGAATCGGTGGTCGGGCCCCTCGAGGCCAACCAACAGCGCGGGGACGTTCTCGAAGATGCGGCGGACGTCGTCGGCCGCACCCACGGTCTTGTCCCAGTTCCTCTCGGCGGCCATTGACCGTCCCTCCTACGGACCCTTCCTCGGACCGAGTCCCGCAAGCTGGTCAAAACGCTGAGCACTCGCCAGGCACAGGCATCAAGCGTATCAACGGCGGACTCGTGCTCGGCGCATCAATTTTCCTCGCGTGGCGTGCGGCTACACCGAGGTCAGCCCGGGCGCGGCAATTAAGCCAGGACCGTTTGTAATTACTCAGCGCGGGTATCACGCGGCCATGGTCAATGTCGTCCCAGGGCGGTTGATCTCGCTGTGGCGAAGCATCTGGTCCTCACCGGTGCTCACCCTGGATGGCTGGGTCGCGTTCAACCTGCCGCGAACCGTGACCGCGTTGGGCGCTTCACTGCTGGTGGGCCTGCTGGCGGTGCACGCCTACGTCTTCGCCACGGAACCCGGGACGCCCGGGTACTTCGCCGTCTACGCGGCGCTGCTGGCGATCTGTTGCCTGACGGCCGCCGCCGCGATGGCGTTCGCCCTCAAACCGCATGTGCCGCAGGCGGGCTGGTACCTCGGCAGCCTGACCTGCCTTGCCTTCCTCGCCATCTACCTGGTCAGCCGGTGGTTCCGCCTGCCGGGGCTGGAGGCGTTGACGGGCCGCTGGGACCTGGCGCCGGGGACGTTGGCGCTTGCGTGCGCCGCCGGCTTCATCGCGGTGCACACGACGGTGCTGTCCGGCATCAACGTGGCCTACCCGCAACGCCAACAGTGGTACGACTGAGGAGAGCCCAGGCATGACGACGCTCGACTACCCGGCGTGGCTGCGAGTGGACCATTGGCTCAACGTCCTGTTCGTCACGCTGATCATCCGCAGCGGCATCGAGATCCTCGCCACCCACCCCAAGTTGTACTGGCACGACGACAGCAAACCCGGCAGCGAATGGGCGCGCTTCACCCGCAAGGTCATGCCGCGCGACCGGCTGTACGACACCCTCGACGAGGAAGAGTCATACAGCTCCCTGGTCGCGCTGCCCGGTCACAAGAAATTGGGGATGGGCCGCCACTGGCACTTCTTCACGGTGATCTGCTGGATTCTGCTCGGGTTGTCGTATTACGTACTGCTTTTCGCGACCGGGCAGTGGCACCGTTACTGGCCGTATTCGTGGTCGATTTTTCCCGAGGCCGCCAATGACATCGTCACGTACCTCTCGTTCAACCTGCCGCCACTGCTGCCCGGTGAGCCCCTGGACGCCATTCAGAAACTGACCTACGCCGGCGTCGTCTTCGTCCTCGCGCCATTCCAGATCTTGACGGGCGCCGCGCAATCCCCGGCGATCGAGGCGCGCTTCCCGTGGTACGTGCGGATGTGGGGCGGTCGGCAATGGGCCCGAAGCCTGCATTTCCTGGGGTTGCTGGCCTTCGTCGTCTTCATCGTGATTCATCTGTCGATGATCTTCTTCTGGGGCTGGGGTCAACTGACGGCGTCGATGATCTTCGGCTCGGTTCGCAACATCAATTGGGCGACGGCGCTGTCTTTCGTGATCATCGGAGCGATCGTCGCCATCCACATCGCGGCTACCAAGTGGAGCCTTCGCAGTCCTCGATCGGCGCAGCGCGTGCTAGGTGCGGTGACCACAGCCGCTCGGCGCCTGTTGCTGCGGCCGCTCAACTCCCGACAGAACTACCCGCCGGGCAAGATCTCCCCGCAGCACCGGGTAAACGGCAAGCCCCCGACGAGCGTCGACTTCAAGGTGATGGCCGTCCATAACTTCGTCGACTGGCGCCTGCGGGTGGGCGGCCTCGTCGAAAACCCGGTGACTCTGGACCTGGCCGCGCTGCGATCGCTCGCCGAGCCGGAGACGCAGCGCGTCATGCACAACTGCGTTCAGGGCTGGACCAGCATTGCCGAATGGAAGGGGCTGCACCTAGGTCGACTCGTTGAGCTGGTCCGGCCCCTGCCGCAAGCCAAGTACATCTGCTTCCTCAGCATGCAAGACAACAGCACCGATGAACCCGCTTCAGAGGGCGGAGGCCAGTTCTATGAAGTCATTGATATGGAATTTGCTCACAAGCCGCAGACGCTGCTGGCCTACGAAATGAACGGGACGCCCTTGCCGATCAAGCACGGCGCGCCATTGCGACTGCGGGTTGAGACCCAGGTGGGCTTCAAGATGACGAAGTGGATCAACCAGATTGAGTTCGTCGAGGACTACTCCGGCATTGGGCTCGGCCTGGGAGGCTGGCGCGAGGACCACGTCTTCTACGACAAAGACGTGGAGATATGAGATGACCTGGGGCACTTATGAAAACGTCGGGACGCGGCCCGAGCTAATCCCTTTGGATCGGGCGGCGCGGGAGCGTGTGCTGGAGCAGATCGCGGTTAAAGGCGGACATTGCGAGGCCTGCGACGCCACCGACTTTACGGTCGGCGATGCGATGATCATGGGCTTTCTGTTTCTGGACGAGGACGCAGACGCCTACATGGTGGCGCTCACCTGCTGCAACCCCGAATGCCCCAAGCCCAGGACCGCGATCAGGTTGTCCGGCAACGACTTTCTCTCCGACGAGCAACAGGCTCGCGCCAAGGCACTCCGCTCTTCGATCGCGTGACCGGGCTAGTTGCGCAGTAGACGCCTCGCCTTCGCACGCCGCCGACTGCCGGCGCGGTCATCCTGCGAACCCGCGAAGGTGGGCCGAGCCAACTTGAATCTCTCGATCAGGGGCAATGCCGCACGCATGTCGTCACACAACACCCGGAAGCGGCGCTCGTCGGCCTCGGCGAGCCGGCCCATAGAACTGTAATGCGCCATGCGGGGGAGGCGTCCGGCGAGCGCCGTGCCCCAGCGGACGCTGAGGTCGTAGATGTCTTCGTCGCCGAAGATGTCGGCGGCTTCCTTGTGCTCGGCGAGTTCTTTAAGTCTTTCGAGTTGCTCACCGATGAACGCGATGTCGTCGTCGATGTTGACATACGCGCGACTCTGCGGCGCCATGCTCATGCGGCTCCACTTCTTGCCCACTTAAGCGTCTGTTGCTCCGGGGAGTACCCGCGTCCGCGCCGCTGGAACATCAAGTGCATCAAAAACAGTTGCCAATGAGAACTATTGTCGAAATATCGACAGATTCGGCAGCGCCGAAAGTGGAATCGGGTGATGTAGATGCACGGCCTCTTGATGGAACTGTTCAACGGCTGGCGGCCGGCGCTGTACGCGGCGATCAAGGCGCTGGCGCTGTTTCTCACCGCCGCTGCGGCTTTCCGGCTGACGCTGCGGCGCACGATCGCGGAATTCACGCCCTTCGACTGGATTACCGCGGTCGCGGTGGGCGCAATCGTCGGCCGCACCGCGACGGCAGCGGGCACCTCGTGGCTGACTGGAGCGGCCGCGTTGCTCACGCTGATCGCCGCCCACGACATCGTCGCTCGCCTGCGGTTCATACCATGGGTGCACAGACTCGTTGATCCGCCGGTGCGGGTGCTCATCCGCGATGGCCAACTCGATGAACGAAACCTGTTGCGATGCAGGCTGACTCACGACGACATGGACGCGATCTTACGTCAGCACGGTCATCAGACAACCGCCGATGTGAGGCTTGCGTTATTCGAGACGAAAGGCGTGGTGTCGGTCTTCGGCACCGACGACCGATCAGGCTGAAACCGGCTTCTTCGAATCCGCAGAGACCTTCATCAGCTTCATCAGGTTGCCGCCCATGATCTTCGCGACGTCTTCCTGCTCGAAGTCGGTGAGCTCGTCGACGAAGGAGATCGGGTCCTTGAGGCCTTCGGGATGCGGCCAGTCGGATCCGAAGAGGACCCGGTCGGTGCCGACCATCTTGACGATCTCGGCGAACCGGTCCTCCCAGAACGGGGTGATGTAGACGCAGCGCTTGAACGCCTCGATGGGGTCCTCGCTGAACGCCTGCGGCATCTTCTTGTAGACGCCCTTGAGGCCCTTGAACAGATCCGGCACCCAGTCGGCACCGTTCTCGATCGACAGGATCCGCAGCTCCGGGTTGCGCGACAGCGCGCCGTGGCACACCAGCGCACCCATCGCGTCGATGATCGGCCGGTGGCCCATCACCAGGCTGCGGAACGGGGTCGGCTTGAACGGCAGGAACTCGTCGCCGGGCTCCCACACGTTGGCGAATTCGGAATAGCCGCTGTCCGAGGCGTGCATCGAGACGGGAAGCTCGGCCTTGATGCAGGCCTGCCAGAACGGGTCGAACTCTTCGAGGCCGAACGACCGGCTGCCCTTGTAACCGGGCACCGGCGCCGGGCGCACCAGGACGGTGCGGGCGCCGCGCTCGAGGACCCATTCGAGTTCTTCGAGCGCCCGCTCGACGATCGGCAGGGTGATCACCGGCGTGGCGAAGATGCGGTCTTGGTAGTTGAACGACCACTGCTCGTACATCCACTGGTTCAGCGCGTGGATGACGTCGTGGGTCATCTCCGGGTCGTCCTTCATGCGCTCCTCGACCAGGCTGGCCAGCGTCGGGAACATCAGGGCGTAGTCGATGCCCAGCTCGTCCATGACCTCGAGCCGCGCGCCGGGTTCGCGGAAGGCTGGGATGGCCTTCATCGGCTCCCCGAGGATCTCGCGATAGCTCTTGCCCTGCGCGCCGTTGCGGAAGTAGTCCTCCTGCGCCCCGGGGCGCGCCACCACCTCGAACGTGGGGTTCGGGATGTACTCGCTGATGTGGCCGCGGACCACGATCTTGGTGCGGCCGCGGACCTCGACGTAGTCGATGACGCGCTTGCGGTTCTCCGGCAGGAACTTGGTCAGCGCCTCCTGCGGCTCGTACATATGGTTGTCCGCGTCGAATACGGGAAAGGAAAGTTCGCGGGACGGCATGGCGATCTCCTTGGCGGAAGTTTCGAATTCTCGGTAAGTGGTAATGACGTTACCACCATTGCGCGACGCGGTGTAGTGCGCCTAAGCGTCCGCTGGGAGTCCGGTGGGTGTCGGCCCGTTGATGATCGCGAAGTTCACCGTCGCGGTCGCGGCGAGTTCATCGCCGTCGCCGTATATGTCGACCTGCATGACCATCGCCCGGCGGCCGGCTCGCAGCATCCGCGGCACCGCGCGGGCGGCACCCTGTTTGATCGGCCGCAGGTAGCGGACGAACAGGTCGGCGGTCGTCATGGTGGTTCCCGGCTGCAGGTGTTCGAGCCCGAACTGTCCCCCCGCCACGTCGACGAGCGTGGCGATCAGCCCGCCCTGTAAGGCGCCGGAAGTGTTTGTCACGTGGGGACTGACGGGCATGGTCATAGCGAACTCGCCGTTGTGGGTGCCTGGGCGCATCCCGATTTGGGCGAACAGCTCGGCCAGCGAAGGCTGCACAGATTCGTCATCGGTTTCCCGGATGCCGAGGGCGCGGCTGCAGAAGTCATAGAGTTGGCCCGCGCTGACCGGTGAACCGTTCAATTCCGTTCCCAGCCAATGCAATCGTTGTGCGCCCATCACCGTCTGCATGACGACCGCGGCCGCCGCGCCGACGTCGAGCCCCGGGTTGAAGACCCCCTCGGTAATGCCCTGACCCACGATGTCGCGGATGAGTCGATGCAGCGGCGAGAGCACCCGGGCGTAGTCGCGGGGGCGGGTCTCGGCCAGGTGCTGGTTGTAGAGAGTTAGCGCACGATTGAGGCTGTCCTGGGTGCTCGATTCCGGTTGCTGGCTGACGCGGTCAATCACCAGCTTCAGCGCCGCCGTGCTGTCCAGCCCGTCGGTCTCGGTGCGCCAGATGTCCACCGATTGCGCAATGGTCCGGTCGAACAGCGCCAGCAGCAATTCGTCCTTGCTGCTGAAGTGCTGGTAAAAGGCGCGCAGTGACGTCTTGGACCGGGCGACGACCTCCTGCACCGTGAAGTCGGTGCGTCCCGTCTCGCCCAAGATCTCGACGGCCGTCTTGATGAAGCGGTCGCCGCGCGTGACTTCCACATCATCGCCAAGCTGGGTCATGAGCGTTTCATCCCTTCCTGGGCGCGGTGCGCACTATGAGAATGAGGTTACCGCGGGTACCGGTATATCCGAGAATCCGGCTATTCCGGTCGGCACCTGGTTCGGCGCCGGCGCGACGGCGCGGTGCGTCGTCCCGGCCGCCTTGCCGTGACAATCAGCCCTACCAGCGACGATTCAGGGATTACGCTGCTGGAATGGCAGCAAGCGTGTCCGGGAAAGTTGCATTCGTCACCGGTGGCGCGTCCGGCATCGGTGCGGCGCTGACCACCGAGTTGGTTGGCGGGGGCGCCGAGGTTTGGATCGCCGATCGGCAGATCGGCCCTGCGCAGGAGTTCGCGCACCGCCTCAACAGCGGCGGCGGTAAAGCGCACGCGGTTGAGCTCGATGTGCGCGACTACTCATCGTTCGAGCGGGCCATCGGCGAGGCGGTGCGGCAGTCCGGGCGGATCGACTACCTGTTCAATAATGCGGGCATCGGAGTCGCCGGTGAGGTTGACAAATACACGCTCGACGACTGGAACGACGTTTTCGATGTGAACCTGCGCGGTGTCGTGCACGGTATCCAAGCGGTGTATCCCATCATGATCCGGCAGCACTCCGGGCATATCGTGAACACGGCCTCCATGGCCGGTCTCATGACAACCGCGGGCCAGGCGAGCTACACCGCCACCAAACACGCCGTCGTCGCGTTGTCGAAATCGTTACGGCTGGAAGCCGAGCGCCACGGGGTGCGTGTCTCGGTGCTCTGCCCCGGCGTGATCCGGACTCCGATCCTTACCGGCGGCAAGTACGGACGGACCGAGATGGCAGGCATCAGCAACCAGGAAATCCTCGATATGTGGGAGCGGTTGCATCCGCTGGCGCCTGAGAAGTTTGCCGAGCGCGCGCTTCGTGCCGTGTTGCGTGGTGACGCGATCGTCGTGGTGCCCGGGTGGTGGAAGGCATTTTGGTACCTCGAGCGGCTATCGCCCGCGTTGTCGATGCGTGCCGCAAAAGCAATGCTCAAGCGCGTTCGCGCAATGGAGCAGGCGTCGGCGCCGTCGGTGGGTTGACATCGACTGGCCGCGGCGCCTGTCCCTCTCGTCGCCCGCCGTTGGGCGGCCCAAATCCGTTGCGACTGAGGGTGATCAGGAGACCGCGATGGATTTGGTTTCCAGGTAGCTGTCGATGCCCTCGGGGCCCAGTTCTCGTCCGTAACCGCTGCCCTTCACGCCGCCGAAGGGGGCGAACGGATCCATGGTGTAGCCCTGGTTGACGCCGAGGGTGCCGCTGCGCACCCGCGCCGCGATCGACAAGGCGCGGTCCGTGTCGGCGCTCCACACCGATCCGGCCAGGCCGTACTCGGAGTCGTTGGCGATCGCGACCGCGTCGTCCTCGTCGCGATACGGGATGACGGTGATCACCGGCCCGAAGATCTCCTCGCGGGCGATGCGCATCGTGTTCTCGGCGGAGGCGAACAGGGTGGGTTTGACGTACCAGCCCCGGTCCAGCCCGTCGGGCATCTCGGTCCCCCCGATGACGAGGCGGGCGCCCTCGTCCTGGCCGACCCGGATGTAATCGCGGACGCGTTTCTGTTGCCGGCGCGAGACCAGCGGCCCCAGCTGCGTGCCTGCATCGTTGGGATCGCCCACCCGCAGGGCGGTCATCTCGGCGGCGAGCGCGTCGACGTACTCGTCCTCCCGATGGCCGGGGACCAGCACGCGGGTCAGGGCGTTGCAGATCTGGCCGCTGTTCGACAGGCTGGCCGACCGCACGCCGGCCGCGACCGCCTCGGGTGCGGCGTCGTCGAGGATGACGGCGGCCGACTTGCCGCCGAGTTCGAGACTGACCTTCGTGAGGTTGGTCGCGCAGGCGGCAGCCACCGCCCGGCCCGCCGCCGTCGACCCCGTGAACGACACCTTGTCCACGCCGGGGTGGGACACCAGGAGCTGACCCACCGCGCTGTCGCCGGGCAGCACGCTGACCACGCCCGGGGGCAGGTCGAGTTCTTCCAGCATCTCCGCCAAAAGCAAAGCGTTCAAGGGTGATTCGGGCGCGGGCTTGAGCACAACCGCGCAGCCGGCGAGCAGCGCGGGCACCAGTTTGGTGACGATGAGGAATTGGGGCATGTTCCACGGCACGATCGCGGCGACGACGCCAACGGGTTGCTTGTGCACGTGCACGTCGGCGCCGAAGAAGCCCCGGCGGGTCTCCTTCCAGGCGTGCCGCTCGGCCAGGTCGCAGAACGCTCGCATCATCATCGCGGGCAGGCCGACCTGCGCGCGCTGGGAAAAGGTGATGGGGGCGCCGATCTCGGCGGTGATGACGCCGGCCATCTCGGCGCGCCGTTGATCGTAGATCTCGGTGAGGCGCCGGATTGCCGCGATCCGTTCGGCCGGCTCCGTCCGGCCCCAGGGCCCCTCGACCGCCGAGCGGGCGGCGGTGACCGCCGCGTCGACGTCGGCCGGCCCGGCGGCGGCCACTTCGGCGATGGGTTGCTCGGTGTGCGGGGAGATGACCTCGAATGCGTCGGCGTGCGCCCGCACCAGGCCGCCGTTGGCGATCCGCAACCCAAGGCCATGCTCCATCGAGGACTCCCGTCGGCAATATCAACTACTTGCGATTACGCGGTCGAGCATATACCGTCGGCCCCGACGGGGTCCCACCGAATCACTGAAACCGGTGGCCGCGTGGCTATTCGGATAGGAGCGATCATGGCTCGATTCCCCAAGCCGCCGGAGGGCAGCTGGACGCAGCATTACCCCGAGCTGGGAACCGGACCGGTCTCGTATGAGGATTCCATCAGCCCGGAGATCCACGAGTTGGAGCGCGAAGCCATCTTCAAGCGCGCCTGGCTCAATGTTGGCCGCGTTGAACAACTTTCGCGTACCGGCAGTTACTTCACCAAAGAGCTCAAAGCCGTCAACACCTCGATCATCGTGGTGCGCACCAAGTCCGGGGAGATCAAGGCGTATCACAACGTGTGCCGCCACCGCGGCAACAAGCTGGTGTGGAACGACATGCCGCTGGAGGAGACCAGCGGTGTGTGCCGGCAATTCACCTGCAAGTACCACGCCTGGCGGTACGACCTGGACGGCAATCTGACGTTCGTGCAGCAGGAGGAGGAGTTCTTCGATCTCGACAAGGGTCGCTACGGGTTGGTGCCGGTGCACTGCGAGGTGTGGGAGGGCTTCGTCTTCGTCAACTTCGCCACGAAGCCCGAACAGTCGTTGCGCGAATTCCTCGGGCCGATGGTCACCGCGCTGGAGGGCTATCCGTTCGACAAGATGACCTCGCGCTGGTACTACCGCTCGGAGGTCAAGGCTAACTGGAAGCTCTACATGGACGCGTTCCAGGAGTTCTATCACGCGCCGGTGCTGCACGCGAACCAGTCACCCACGGCGTACTCAAAAGCGGCCGCCGAGGCGGGTTTTGAGGCCCCTCATTACCGGTTGGACGGCCCGCACCGGTTGGTCAGCACGTCGGGCGTGCGCGCGTGGGAGATGTCGGCGGAGATGCGCAAGCCGATCGAGGACATCTGCCAGAGCGGGCTGTTCGGTCCGTGGGACAAACCGGAGCTCGGGGCGATGCCCGCCGGGCTGAACCCCGCGAAATGTGATCCGTGGGGCCTGGACTCGTTCCAGCTGTTCCCCAACTTCGTGATCTTGTTCTGGGGCCAGGGCTGGTATCTGACCTACCACTACTGGCCCACCTCCTACAATTCGCACATCTTCGAGGGAACGCTGTACTTCCCTCAGCCGCGCACCCCGCGTGAGCGCGTCGCCCAGGAACTGGCGGCGGTCTCGTTCAAGGAATACGGGTTGCAGGACGCCAACACCCTCGAGGCGACGCAGAGCATGATCGAGTCGCGGGTGGTCGAGGAGTTCGTGCTCAACGACCAGGAGATCCTGCTGCGACACCTGCACAAGGAGACCGCGGCGTGGATCGACCAGTATCGCCGCACCTTGCCGGCGGGAGTGTGAGCGCGATGTCGCCCATGCTGCCAAGCGAATTCGCCGACCTGGAGGCGTTCACGGACTGGTGTCTGGGTTCCGAGCCGGAGCGCTACGCCAAGAGGTTGGCGAGCACCATGACGGAGATGAAGGCCTTCTACGACGCCATCACGCCGCGGGCGGAAGAGGCCCTGGCGTACTGTGACAAGTTCTCCTTGGACGACCTGCCCGACGACGTGCTCAATCTCATGCACCTGCTGTATTCGATGATCATGGTGTCGTTTCCGGTGGAGTGCTGGAAGCAGCCGCGGGTGCCCGACTCCGGTGCGTCCACCCTGGATTGCGTGTCCGAGCCCGTTCCATGACCACCGTCTTGCGGGCGGCGCGGTGGGCCGACGTGGTCGACGGCCGGGTGCGCTCGCCGGCGGTGGTGGTCGTGGAGGGCGAGCGCATCGCCGCCGTCAATCCCGAAGGTCCAGTGCCGGATTCGGCCACCGTCATCGACCTGGGCGACGTGACGCTGCTGCCGGGGCTGATGGATATGGAACTCAACCTGCTGATCGGCGGCCCCGGTGGACCCGAGGGTTTGCCGTCACCGATGCACGGCGTCCAGGACGACCCGGCCTACCGCACCTTGCGTGGCGCGGTCAATGCGCGCACCACGCTGGACGCGGGCTTCACCACCGTGCGCAACCTTGGGCTGATGGTCAAGACCGGTGGGTACCTGCTCGACGTGGCGCTGCAGCGCGCCATCGACCAGGGCTGGCACGCGGGGCCGCGGATCTATCCCGCCGGCCACGCCGTGACGCCGTACGGCGGGCACCTGGATCCGACGGTGTTCCAGCGCCTCGCGCCCGGCATCATGCCGCTGTCGGTGGCCGAGGGCATCGCCAACGGTGTCCCGGACGTGATCGCCTGTGTGCGTTACCAGATTCGGCACGGCGCGAAGCTGATCAAGGTGTCCGCCTCCGGCGGCGTGATGTCGCACAGCACGGCCCCCGGCGCCCAGCAATACTCCGACGCCGAGTTCGCCGCGATCGCCGACGAAGCCCACCGGGCCGGGGTGCGGGTGGCCGCGCACGCCGTCGGTGACGCCGCGATCCGGGCGTGCATCCGGGCCGGGATCGACTGCGTCGAACACGGATTCCTGGCCAGCGACGAGACGATCCAGATGATGGTCGATCACGGCACCTTCCTGGTCTCGACCACCTATCTGACCGAGGCGATGGCCGTCGACCGCATCGCACCGGAGCTGCGCAAGAAGGCCGAAGAGGTGTTCCCCCGGGCAAAGGCCATGCTGCCGAAGGCGATTGCCGCGGGGGTGCGCATCGCGTGCGGAACCGACGCGCCGGCGATTCCGCACGGCCACAACGCCAAGGAGCTTGCGGCGCTGGTGCGGCGGGGGATGACGCCGATGCAGGCGATCCGGGCCGCCACGGTGGTGGCCGCGGAGCTCATCGACGCCGACGACGAGCTGGGCCGGCTGGCGCCCGGGTACCTCGCCGACATCATCGCCGTGCCCGGCGATCCCTCGCGGGACATCGACACCACGCTCGAGGTGTCGTTCGTCATGAAGGGCGGCGAAATCTTCAAGCAGGGAGGCGGCGATGGAACTCACCGATAACATCTTGTGGTTGCTCAAGCAGGCCTTCTATTACTCGCTGACCACGATCAACGATTCGATGCGGGTGCACGGGGTCAGCACCGCCCAGATCGGCGTGCTGCGCCAACTCGCCAACGAGCCCGGCCTTTCCGGCGCCGACCTCGCGCGACGCCTGTTGATCAGCCCGCAGGGCGTTCAGCTCGCGCTGACCGCCCTGGAGCGCCGCGGCCTGGTGGAAAGAAAGCGCGACCCCCAGCACGGCCGCATCCTGCAGGCCTACCTGACGCAGGAGGGCCGCAACGTCGCGGGGACGGTCGTCAACGATGCCATCGCCGCTCACGAGAGGGTTTTCGGTGTCCTCACCGTGCAGGAGCAGCAGACCCTGCGGGAGCTGTTGGGCCGCGTGGTCGAAAAGGGCACCGGCCATGAGCTTTTCAACGATCACGTCGACAACTGAAGAGCGAATATCTAGTACTTGATAATGATCGCAAGTAGTTGATATTGTCGGGGGGATGTCAGAGCCCACTGCGACCACCGGGGCGGGGTCGCGCGACAGCGACGGGGTCGTGACCGAGAAAGTGACCATAGAGCTGGACCGGCGCACCACGACGGTGCCCTACAGTGCGGGCGACACCTTGCTGCAGACCGCCCGCATGGCGGGTTTGGCCGCACCGTCGTCGTGCGAAACCGGTTCCTGCGCAACCTGCATGGCGCGCCTGGTCCAGGGGAGCGCCCGGATGCTCAACAACGACGCGCTCGACGACGACGAGGTCGACGAGGGTTGGGTCCTGACCTGCCAGGCGTTGCCGACCAGTCGCACGGTGCACGTGGTGTACGAGTGAACGGTCGGGAAACGGCGATGGGCCGGGTGGCGGTGGTGACCGGAGGCGGCTCGGGCATGGGCGAAGCCACCTGCCACGAGCTGGGTCGGCGGGGGCATCGGGTCGCCGTGCTCGACGTCAATGAACAAGCGGCGCAACGTGTCACCGAGGACCTGCGTGCGGGGGGCATGACCGCGGTCGGCGTGGGCGCCGATGTCACCGACCGGCCCGCGCTCGAGCAGGCGTTCGCCAAGGTTCGTACCGAATTGGGTGCGGTCACGGTGTTGGTGACCAGCGCCGGCCTGTTCGATTTTTCGCCCTTCGCCGACATCACCGCCGAGGCCTGGGCACGGATCGTCGACGTCAATCTGACGGGCACCTTTCATTGCTGCCAGGTCGCGTTGCCGGACATGGTCGACGCCAATTGGGGCCGGATCGTGATGATCTCGTCGTCGAGCGCTCAGCGCGGCTCACCGTTCGCCGCCCATTACGCGGCGTCCAAGGGCGGCGTGATCACGCTGACCAAGTCCCTGGCGCGCGAGTACGCGTCGCACGGGATCACGGTCAACACCATCCCGCCCTCGGGCATCGAGACGCCGATGCAGCATCGGGGCCAAGCCGCCGGCTATCTGCCTTCCAACGAGCAGATCGCCGCCAACATCCCGCTGGGCCACCTGGGCACCGGGGCCGACGTCGCCGCGGCGGTGGGGTTTCTGTGCTCGGAGGAGGCCAGGTTCATCACCGGCCAGGTCTTGGGCGTCAACGGTGGGGCGGTGTTGTGACGTCGATCAGGAGGTTGCGATGACGCGGTCAGGCAGGCCCGCGGAGGGGTCCTGGACCGAGCACTATCCCGAATTGGGCACCGGTCCGGTGTCGTTCGGCGACTCCACCTCGCCCGAGTTCTACGAACTCGAACGGGAGGCGATCTTCAAGCGTGCTTGGCTGAACGTCGCCCGGGTCGAGGAGGTGCCCCGCGTCGGCAGTTACCTGACCAAGGAGATCGACGTCGTCGGGACGTCGGTGATCGTGGTGAAGGGCCGCGACGAGCGCATCCGCGCCTTCCACAACGTCTGCCGGCACCGGGGAAACAAGTTGGTATGGAACGACTTTCCCGCCCAGGAGACGAGGGGAACCTGCCGGCAGTTCACCTGCAAGTACCACGGGTGGCGCTACGACCTCGAGGGCGCCCTGAAATTCGTGCAGCAGCAGGGCGAATTCTTCGACCTCGACCCGTCCGAGTACGGGCTGCGGGGAGTGCACTGCGACGTCTGGAACGGGTTCATATTCATCAACCTCGACGCCGAGCCGCGGCAGACGTTGCGGGAGTTCCTCGGGCCCATGGTCACCGGCCTCGACGGTTACCGCTTCGACAAGTTGACCGAACGCTACGAGTGGGTGGCGCACAACAACAGCAACTGGAAGATCTTCGCGGACGCGTTTCAGGAGTACTACCACGTGCCCTCCCTGCATCCGCAGCAGGTGCCGCCCGACGTGCGGGACCCCAACGCCGGATTCACGTGCGGGCACTTCCAGCTCGACGGGCCGCACCGGCTGGTGTCAACCGCCGGGCGGCGGCGGTGGCTGCTGCCCGAGGAGTACATGTACCCGATCGAACGGGTCACCAAGAGCGGGCTGGTCGGACCGTGGCGCACACCGGATATCGGTGAGCTGCCGCCCGGCCTCAACCCGGGCGGCATCGAGCCGTGGGGGATCAGCAATTTCCAGATCTTCCCCAACATCGAGATATTGATCTACGGCGGCTGGTATCTGCTCTATCGGTACTGGCCCACCTCGCACAACACGCATCGCTTCGAGGCCTACACGTTTTTCCACCCCGCCCGCAGTGTGCGCGAACGCATCGAACACGAGGTGGCGTCGGTGGTGCTCAAGGAATTCGCGCTGCAGGACGCGGGGATGCTCGGAGGCACGCAGGCGGCACTGGAATACGGCATCGTCGACGAGTTTCCGCTGGGCGACCAGGAGATCCTGGTGCGCCATCTGCACAAGGTCGTCGTCGATTGGGTGGATGCCTACCGGCGCGAACGCGCCGCCGAGCCGGCGGGGGTGTAGCCCGATGTCCGGTGCCATGCTGCCCAGCGCGTTCGCCGAGTTGGAGAAATATGCCCAAAGGTGGTGTCTGGCAACCGAAACCGAGCGCTGGAACGCCAGGGTCACCAGCACGATGCCCGAGATGCACGAGTTCTACGACGCGTTCTTCCCGCGGCTCGAAGAGGCGATCGACTATTGCGACAAGTTTCCCCTCGACAGCCTGCCCGACGACGCGCTCAACCTCCTGCGCATGATCTATTCGCTGATCATGGTCGCGATGGCGGTGGAGATCATGCACCAGCCCGTTCCCGTCAGCGCCGCGGACGCGGTCATGATCCGGACCGTCGAGCCGGCGCCGTGACCCGGCTCTTAACCAGAAAGGACGGACCATGAGTCTGCTCACCATCACCAAGCTCACGGCGTCCGTCGGCGCGGAGGTGACCGGCCTCGATCCGGCCCGCCTGGCTTCCGACGAGGGCGGGGCCATCCTGGATGCGTTGGAGCACAACGGCGTTCTGGTGTTCCGCGGTCTGGGGCTCAGCCCCGAGGTCCAGGTCGAGTTCTGTCGCCGGCTGGGGGAGGTCGATCACTCGGCCGACGGCCACCACCCGGTCGCCGGCATCTATCCGATCACGCTGGATCCGTCGAAGAACTCGTCGGCCGCCATCTTGAAGGCGACGTTCGACTGGCACATCGATGGCTGCACGCCCCTCGACGACGAGTACCCGCAGAAGGCCACCGTGCTGTCCGCGGTGCAGATCGCCGATTGGGGCGGCGAAACCGAATTCGCCAACTCGTACGCCGCCTACGAGGAACTGACCGACGAGGAGAAGCGCCGCTTCGGTTCCCTGCGCGTGGTGCACTCCCTGGAGGCCTCGCAGCGGCGGGCCCATCGGAACCCCACACCCGAGCAGGTGGCCGCGTGGCGATCCCGGCGCACCCATGAACACCCGCTGGTGTGGACCCACCGCAGCGGCCGAAAGTCGCTGGTGCTGGGCGCGTCGGCCGACTACGTGGTGGGCATGGACCTCGACGAGGGCCGGTCGCTGCTCGAGGAACTGCTCGAGCGGGCCACCGGGGCGGACAAGGTGTACAGCCACACATGGTCGGTGGGCGACACCGTCATCTGGGACAACCGCGGGGTGCTGCACCGGGCCGCTCCCTATGATCCGAGCTCGCAGCGCGAGATGTTGCGCACGACCGTGCTCGGCGACGAACCGATTCAATAGCCGTGACCGGTCCGCGCCCAATCCGGTTGACGCCCTTGCCCGCCGAGGAATGGGACGAGCGCACCCGCACGTCGTTGGCGTCACTGATACCCGCGGAGCGGGCGAATCCCGGCGGCGCGGGCAACGTGTTGTCGACCCTGGTGCGTCATCCCGACCTGACCCGCGCCTACCTTCCGTTCAACGCCTACCTGCTCAAGCGCTCGACGCTGTCGCCGCGGATTCGCGAGGTTGCGCTGCTGCGGGTGGTCCACCTTGCCGACTGTCACTACCTGTGGTCACACCACCTGCCCATCGCCGAACGAGCCGGGCTGAGTTCGCGGGATATCGACGGCATCCGTTCCGGGGAGGGCCTGGATCCGTTGGACCGGACGGTGCTTCGCGCCGTCGACGAATTGACGGCCGACAGCAACGTGACGCAGTCCACCTGGGACGAGCTGGGCCGCGCCTTCAGCGACCGGCAACGCATGGATCTGGTGTTCACCATCGGCGGATACCTGTTGCTGGCGATGGCCGTGAACACCTTCGGCGTTGCGGACGAGTCGTAAGGTTGTCTGCTGTGTTGACAAAACCGCTGACCGCCGCGGCGGCCGCCCTTGCCGGTGCCGTGGCCTTCGTTCCCTCGGCAGCCGCGGATCCGGACAACTACGTGGCCTTCCTGTCCCCGTCGCGCAACATCAGCTGCGAGATCGACTACCAGCGCCGCGGCATCCCCGACGGGGCGTTCTGCTTCAGCATCACCCCGCCGCAGTCGGTGACCATGGATGCCGCCGGTGTTCTTTCGCGCTGCGCCGGCGAGGGTTGCCTGGCCAATCCGCCGGAAGGCACGCCGAGCCTCGGCTACGGCCAGACGGCTGGAGCCGGGCCGTTTAGCTGCCGGTCCGAGACGGCCGGCGTGACGTGCACGGTGACCTCGGGGCGCGGCTTCACCATATCCAACGCCGGGATAACGGCCGTGGGCTGACTTTCGGCCCTCAGCCGCCCCGCGCCTCGATCATCGCCGAGCGGTTGACCTTGGTCGCCGCGGTGCGGGGGATGGCATCGACGAACTCGACGGTCTTGGGGGCCTTGTAGTGGGCGAGCCGGCCCTTCGCGTACTCGATCACGTCGTCCTCGGTGAGCGTCGCGCCGGCGGCGAGCTGCACCACCGCATGCACCCGTCGTCCCCACTGCGCATCGGCGAGGCCGATCACGACGACGTCGGCGATCTCGGGGTGGCCCGCCAATGCCGACTCCACTTCCGCCGGAAACACATTCGCTCCGCCGGTGATGATCATGTCGACCCGGCGGTCGACGATGTAGAGGTAGCCGTCCTCGTCGAGGTAGCCGATGTCGCCCGCGGAGCGGAAGCCGTCCTCGGTCGACGGCAGCGGCGCCGCGCCGCCCACGTAGCGGGACCCCGCGCTCATCGGTGCGCGCAGATAGATTTCGCCGTGCTCGCCCGGGCCGAGCTGTCTGGTGCCGGCGTCGAGAATCCGGATCTCGGTGTCCCGGAATCCGCGGCCGACGCTGCCCGGATGAGCGAGCCACTCGTCACCCCGCAGCGCGGTCAGCCCGAGGTTTTCCGTCATGCCGTATGCCGACACGATCTGCTGCGGGCTCAACAACTCGAACCAGGTATGCATGAGCGACGGCGGCATCACCGCGGCGCCCTGCAGGATGAACACGATGCTGGACAGGTCGCGTTCCCGGACATCCGGCCGGGCCGCTATCCGCGCGAGCATCGTGGGCGTGGCCGTGAAGTTGGTGATCTTGAAGCGTTCGATCACGTCCAGAACCAGTGCGGCATCGAACTTTTCCAGTATCACCAGATGATCGCCGGTCAACAGGAAGAAGAAGGTGGCGAAGCCGTTGGTGTGATACATCGGCGCGGGCACCATGATGGTCTGCGGCTGCGCCACCGGCGTCCAGTTCGACAGGAACGGCTCGCCGTGCTGGGGCGTCCAGAGCGACGGCGCCAGGCTGAGGATCACCTTCGGTGTGCCGGTCGAACCGCTGCTGCAGATGCCGTTGACGTTGGGGGACACTGCCACCGGCATCGGGTCGTCGGACTCGGCCGCGGCCTGCTCCTCGAGGCGCCACCGACTAGCCTCATCGACGACGACGGCCGGAGCGATCACCTCGCGCACCCGATCCCGCTCCCATTCGGGCAGGTCCCAGTGCATGGGAACGGGAACCGCGCCGATCTTCCAGCAGCCGAGCGTGGCGAGGACCAGGTGTGTCGAGTTCGGAATTGCCAGCGCCACAAGGGAACCGAGCTCGGCGCCGTCGGCGGCCAGCGCGCGCCCCCACTGGTTGGCACGGGCGTCGAGCTCACCGAACGTCAGCGACTCCGCGGCGCCGTCGAGGGCGACGATGGTCACCCCCGGCTCGTCCCGACGCTGCGCGGCGAGCTCGGAAAGCTTGACCCCGAACGGGATTCCGTCAGCTAGCGGATTCGCCGCGCATTCGGCGGCGATCGGTTCGGTGGTGCTCACGCCGATACCGGCCCGCTGAACAGCGTCTCCAGCGAGCCGTCCGGGACACCCGGGATGAGCCGCAGCGCCAGCCCCTCGGCACCCAGCGGCAAGCGGATCAGCGGTTGGGTGTGCCGGTCGAGCACGCTCACGTCGGACTCATCGCAGAAGCCCAGGGCGCCGAGCAATTGATGGGAGGTGCGCAATACCTGCCGGGCAGTGTCGGATGCCTTGAGCCGCAGAACCAGTGCGTCCGCCGACCGAATCTGCGTCGGCAGCGATTCCGGGCGGCAGATGGTGTACTTCGCCAACTCGTGCAGTCCACGCACGGCGACGGCGGCCTCGGCGACGGCGAACCTGACGGCCTGGAAGTCCGCCAGCGGCTTGCCGAACTGGATTCGGGAGCGCACGTGATCGGTGACGATCTGCAGCGCCTGCTGCACCGATCCCAGAATCCGCCATGATCCCAGCACGAGATGAAGGTTAACGTCGTCGGCCGGAATCGTGCCATCGGGTGCGTCGAGGGAAGCGGGCACCAGGAACGGCCCCAGTTTGGCGTTGGTGCGCGACGCGGCCCGCGGGCGGTACCGGTTGCCGTCCAAGTCGGCGGCGACCCAGTCGCCGGGCAGGTCGCCGTGGTCGATACGCGGCGCCTCGGGATTGACCAGGGCGAGGCGCGCGCCGTCGATCGAGAGCAACTCCTCGACGAGGGGATAGGGCAACACGGTCGCGCCGGCCGCGCGGCACAGCACGGCCGCTGCGAGCAGGTCGTCGGGCGCCGACCGGACATCGAGCTCGAACGCGCCGACCTCGGTCAGGGCCGCGCGGGCGGCGTCCCGGACACCGTCGTCCGTTTCGGCGCGCAACGCCGCCGGCGGGCCGCCCAACCGGGCGAGCCGCTTGGCCGCGACGGCGGCAAAGTCGCTGATGTCTTGTGGCAGATCGGTTTTCACCGGTGTTCTCCCAACACGTCCCGGGCCACCAGCATCTTCTGCACCTCGATGGTGCCCGATGCCACGGTGGCCGCCTGTGCGTAACGCCAATGGTCTTCGATCGCCCCGTGCAGTGCGGCACCGGCGCCGCTGTCCAACGCGACCGGGCCCAGGACGTCGAAAAGTAGTTCGGCCACCTGCTGATCACAGGTCGTGGTGGCGATGCGGGCGGCGCTGGCCGCCGCGCCGGCCGCGGGGTCGTCCTGCAACGACACCGCGCGATACGCCAGCAGCCGGGCCACCCGCAGATCGACGAGCGCCCGCACCCACCGGGAGCGCAGCGATTCCGGCAGCGCGCCCCAGTCGTCGCCGAGCGCGGTGCTCATCCGGTCGAGCAGCGATTCGCAGCGCGCGTAGCGGGCGATGCCGACCCGCTCGAAGGCCAGCGCCTCGCGCATGACGCGCCAGCCGTCGCCGACCTCGCCGAGAACGTCGCCGGGGAACGCCTGCACGTCGTCGAGGAACATCTCGTTGAGGTGATGCGGTCCCAGCATCGACCCGATGGGCCGGACGGTGAAGCCGGGCCGGTCCATCGGGATCAGAAAGAGCGTGAGGCGCTTGGGTTTTGGCGCCTCGGGATCGGTGCACGCCGCCAGCACGCACCACGACGCCATCAAAGCGTACGACGTCCACACCTTCTGGCCGGTGATGCGCCAACCGTCCCCATCCGGGATGGCACGCGTGCGCAGCGAGGCCAGGTCGGTACCGGCCTCCGGCTCGGAGAAGCCCTGGCACCAGATCACGTCGCCGGCGGCGATGGCGGCCAGGTGCTTGGCCTTCTGTTCGGCCGTTCCGTAACGCATCAGTGCCGGACCCACCCAGTTGATTCCCATGTACTGCGGGCCGCGGGGCTCGTGCTGGGCCCACATCTCCTCGCGCAGCACCGTCTGCTGCCAGACCGAACCGCCGCCGCCGCCATGCTCTTTCGGCCAGGCCAGCGCCAGCAGGCCCTCGGCCGCCAGCAGTTTGCAGAACGTCTCGGTGGTGGCCAGGTCGCGCGGGTTCTCGGTGCAGGCGCCGAGGAAGTCGGCGGGGATGTTGTTGGAAACCAGCTCGCGCAGGTGCTTTCGCAGCTGCGCGGCGTCGTCGCCGAGGTCGTAATCCATTCGTCGTCATCCCTTCGGCAGCCCGAGCAGCCGCTCGGCGATGATGTTGCGCTGGACCTCCGATGTGCCGCCGTAGATGGTCGCGGCCAGCGCGTCCTGGCGTTCGAAGAGCAGATCCGGATCGCTGAGCGACTGCGTCCCCTCGGCGACGGCGGCGAGCTCCCAAACACGCTGCAAGGTAACCGATCCCAGCAACTTCATGGTGTCGGCCTCCGGGCTCGGTCGTCCGGCCAGCTCGTTGCCCAGGGCGCGGTAGCCGGTGGCCCGCAGCGCTTCGGCGTCCGCGAGCAGGGAGCCGAGTTCCGTGCAGATGTCGGCGGTCGGCTGCGCCCCGCGCACCGCATCCAGCCCGCGCTTGATCTCGACCCAGTTCATGATCCAGATCATCTGGCGTTCGTGGTGCAGCGACGACAAGGCGACGTTCCACCCGCCGTGCAGGGGGCCGAGCAGGTTTTCCGCGGGCACCTCGACGTCATCGAGGAAGACCTCGCAGAAAGTCTCGTCGGAGATCGAGGCCATCCGGATGGGCTCGATGCGCACCCCCGGGGAGTGCAGGTCGAGGATGAGGCACGAAATGCCACGGTGTTTCGGCGCCGCCGGGTCGGTCCGGGCGTACAGCGTGCACCATCGCGATTCGTGGGCTTGGGTGGTCCAGATCTTGTGACCGTTGACGCAGAAGCTGTCCCCGTGGCGTTCGGCGCGCGTGCGCAGGCCGGCGAAATCCGAACCGGCTTCCGGCTCGGACATGCCCAGCGCCCACCACTCGTCACCGCGCAGCAGCGGAACCAGGAGGCGGTCGACCTGGGCCGGCGTGCCGAACTGACGGATGCCGGGCGCGGCGACGTTGGGGCCGGCGATGTTGGGCAGCTTGGGCGCGGACCGCATCGCCGCCTCGAGCCGCACCTCCATGGCGTCGCGCAGGCCCAGCGACCGGCCGCCGTGTTCGCGGCTCCAGGTCGGTTGTAGCCAGCCGGCCTCGAAGGCCGCCCGCTGGTAATCGCGCCGCAGCTTCAGGTCCCAGCGGTAGTCGCGATAGTTGTCGTAATAGTCCCTCGGCAGGAAGTCCGTCAGCCACGCGCCGAATTCGTCGACTATCGAAACCGGCGCGGTCATGCCGCGCCTCCCGCGAAACGGCGGCCCACCTCGTGATAGAGCGCGCGGCTGTCGCCCAGCATGGCGGCGGCCTGCCAGGCATGCCGGACGTAGAGGTGGGCGTCGTGCTCCCAGGTCTGCCCGAGCGCGCCGTGCACCTGGACCGCGGTTCGCGCGCAATTGCCGGCCGCATCACCGGCCGCCGCCTTGGCCAGCGCCGCGGCGGTCCAGGCATCGGCCGGGGGTGTGGCCGGGTCGCCGAGGCGGGCGGCGGCGGCGTAGGTGAGGCTGCGGGCGCGCTCCAATCCGACGTAGTTGTCGGCGAGCGCGTGCTTGATTCCCTGGAACGCGCCGATCGGTGTGCCGAACTGGCGGCGCGTCTTCGCGTGCTCGACGGCGCGATGCAGGGCGGCGCTCGCCGTGCCGACCAGGTCGGCGGCCGCGGCGACCATGGGCGCCGTCAACGCCTTTTCGATGCCGACGGGCGCGGTGGCCAGCGGCTCGGCTTCGACCTCGACGTCGGCCAGCGGCTGGGCGGGGTCGGTCGATTCCCCCGCGACCACGGTCACCCCCGCGCCGCAGCGGGCGACCGCCACCACGGTGCCGTCATCGGAGTGCGCCAGGGTCACCAGCAGTTCCGAACGGGACAGGTTGGGGACCGCGACCGCTCGCCCACGCAGGCGGCCGCCGCGCAGCGTCATCGGCGCGCCGGGCAGCCGAGATCCCCGGGAGTGCACGGCCAGGGTGGCGACGACACCGCCCGCGATGTCGTCGAGAACCGCGTCGAGACCGGCGCCCCGCAACGCGCCGGCGGCCAGGCCGACGCTGCTCAGCAGCGGAATCGGTGCGATCGCGGCGCCGCATTCCTCTAGCACCACAGCGAGCTCGACCGGTCCGTAGTCGCCGGCCCCGGGCGCCGCCAGTTCCGTCCAGCCGAGGTCCACCACCGTCTTCCACAGCGTGCGCCACCGCTCCGGATCCGTCATTGCCTGGCGAGCGGAGTCGGGCGGGCACTCCGCGCGGAGGATGTCGCGCACGGTGTCGCGCAGCGACAGCTGCTCCGAACTCAGTCCGACATCCATAAGACCCCTAACATAATAAAAATAGTAAACTAGCGGCCCGGTTCGCAATCGCACGGGAACACGCATAGGTGGGCGCATGGTCGAGTGGTATTTGTTCCTGCCGCAGGTGCGGCTGTCGGTGGCCGACATCGCGGAGCGGGCACGTCACGCCGAGGCCAGCGGCTTCGACGGCATGGCGTTCATCGATCACCTCGAGGCGCCCGGTCTGCCCGACGAAAGCATCTGGGAGGCAATGGGCGTCGCCAGCTGGGTGGCGGCCAAGACCGAACGGCTGCGGATCGGCCACCTGGTGCTGTGCGACGCGTTTCGGCACCCCGCCGTGTTGGCCAAACAAGCCGTCACCCTGTCCGACGCGTCTGGGGGCAGATTCGATCTGGGCCTCGGCGCGGGGTCCTGGCCCGCGGAGTTCGCCCGATTCGATGTCGGCCGGCGGGATGCGGTGGCCAGGGTCGAGCAGCTGGAGCGGCACCTGGCGCTGCTGCGGCGGTACTGGGGTGACGATCCGCAGGCAGGCCCCCCGCAGGCCCCCCGCAGGTCTCATCCGATCCCGCTCGTCCTTGGCGGCACCGGGCCCCGGATGATGAAACTCGTTCGCACATACGCGAATTGGTGGAACCTACCGGCCAACCACCTCGACAGGCTGTCCACGCTGGTCCCCGCCGCGGGGACGGCCCGGGTCTCGGTTCAGCAGATGGTGGGGTTCGTGCGGGCGGGTGGTGATCCGGACCAGGTGCGCGAAGTGAGCACGCGCCGGTTCGGCAACCTGGGGTCCGGGCTGGTGTGCGGCGACGCCGACGAGCTGATCGCCCACTTCACCGGGCTGGCCGCCCAGCGGGTGGAGCGGTTCTATGTGTGGTTCGCCGACTTCGCCGTTCCCGATTCCCTGCACGAGTTCGGCGAAACGGTGATCAAGGCGTTTGCTGCCGCCGGCGCCGGGCTTCCGTAGGCACGACGGGCGGCCGGGCGAACGGCCCGCGCGGCACCGCGCTGAGCCGGATCTCCGGCAGGTCGACCGACGGGTCGACGGTGTCCAGCCACGCGACGGCCTCGGCGACGTCGGACACCTGGATCGCGTGCATCTCGAAGGGAACGTCCTGCAGCATTTCGGTTTCCACCGGGCCCGGGGTGACGATGTGCACGGCGATGCCGTCGCGGTCGACTTCGGCCGCCAGGGCGCGGGCGAACGCGTTCATGCCGGCCTTCGACGCCGAGTAGGCGGTCCGGGCCATCATCGGCTCGTGCGCCGCCGACGACGACACGAACACGAACCGCGAGCCCGCCCGCATCCGCGGCAGCGCGGCGGCGGTCACCACGAAGCAGGAATCCAGGTTGGCCGAGATGATGGTCCGCCACTGCTCGAACGTCTGCTTGCGGGCGTACGTCCCGCCCAGTGTTCCGGCGGCGTGCACGAGGAGGTCGATCCGCTCCAATGCGCTTGTGGCAGCGGCAAATCCGTCCGGGTCCGATGCATCGGCCACGATGTGGCGTGCGCCGATCTCCGCGGCGGCCGCCCGCAACGGGGCCTCGCGGCGCGCCGCCAGCACCACGTCGTAGCCCAGCTCCACCAGCTTGCGAGCGCACCCCTTCCCGATCCCGCCGCTGCCGCCGGTGACCAATGCGGTTCTCAAGGCTGCCTCTTTAGGGTTGGCGGAAGTCCCGCGTCCGCGACAGCGCCTGCGGCGACAGCGCGTGAATTCGTTGATCGTGCCGGTCGGAGAGCACATAGGTCTGCGTGTCGGCGAGATGACGACCCGCGATGCGGCGCGCCCGGTCGACGTCGCCCTCGGCGATGGTCTCGGTCAGCTTGACGTGCGTGCTGAGCACCGCGCGGCGTTGAGCCAGCGACGGGTAGGTGCCGCGTGCCGCGCTCTCGTCCGCCCACTGTTGTTCGTGGCTGGTCCACAGCGTTTCCAGGCTGCCGACCACCGCGATGATGGTGTGGTTGCCGCAGCCGCGAACCACGAGATCGTGGAATTCGCGGCCGATTTCGGTGAACAGGCCGCCGTCCTCGATGTTGTCGGCCATGGACTCGTTGACCCGGTTGAGCTCGGGGACCAGGGTGTCGGCCCGGTCGGGGCGGCGCGCGGCCAGCGCGGCGCACGCGGGCTCGAGTTCCTGCAACGCCATGCCGAGGTCGGCCACCGCGACGGACTCGCTTTGCAGCAGCAGCCCGAGCATGTACGCGGCGCTGGTCTTCGCCGGGGCGTGCACGACGGCGCCCCCGCGGTTACCCCGCCGGACCGAAACCAGCCCCTCGGTTTCCAGGATTCGCAGCGCTTCGCGCAAAGAAACCAGGCTCACGTTGAACTGCTCGACGAGCACCTCTTGGCGCGGCAACAGGTCGCCGTCGGCGAGCTCGCCGTTGATGATCTGGCGGCGCAGCTCGTCGGCTACGATTTCTGCGATCCGCGGCGCCGACAATCGGCGACGGGCGTCGTGGCCAATTCCCAAGGCGGTCATCCGATCCTCGAAATAACTCAACTCGCTGGCTTAGCTATTTTAGCAGTAATGGTATAAATAGCTTCTTCGATCGCGTGCCGGTCGGGAGGGCGGTGTAAGTGAGCGAGCGGTCCGACAGCCACCCGGCACCGCTGCATGACCTGCGTGTCATTGAGATCAGTGACCGGATAGCCGGCAGCTACTGCGGCAAGCTACTGGCCGACGCCGGCGCGCAGGTGCGCAAAATCGAACCGGCGCAAGGAGATTGGCTCCGCCGGTACTCCGCGACGCAATCGACGGTGCCGGACGGGCAGAGCTCGCCGTTTTTCGCCTACCTCAACGCCGGCAAGCGCAGCATGACTTACCCGCCGGACACGCAGCGGTTCTCGGACGAACTGGCCGGCGCGGACGTGGTCGTGGTCACCGCGGGCCGGGCGCGGGCCGCGGCGCTGGGCGTCGACCCGCAGCGGCTGCTGGCCGCCTCGCCGCACGCGATCGTCGTCACGATCTCCGACTTCGGCTGGACGGGCCCCTATGCCGAGCGGGCCGCCAGCGAATTCACCCTGCAAGCGTGGGCGGGCTCGCCGGGCTTCCGTGGCGATCCCGCCGGGCCGCCCATCTCCATCGGCGGCGACCTGGGGGAGTACATGGGCGGCGTGTACGCGGCTTTCGGCGTACTGGCCCTGCGCCGCCGGGTGGAGCGCGGCGGCCCCGGCGAGCACCTCGATCTGTCGATGCTCGAGGCGTTGACCGCGATGCAGAGCAGCGAATGGCTGCACTCCCAGCTGCTGCGCGTTCCGCCGATCCGTCGCACGCTCGAGGTGCCATCGATCGAGCCCGCGAAAGACGGCTACGTCGGGATCACCATGGTCACCGGTCAGCAATGGCTCGACTTCGTCGCGATGGTCGAGTGCCCCCAGCTCGAGGAGATCGAGCAGCTGCGCTTCCAGATCGGCCGGTGGGCCTACCGCGATCTGATCCGCGAACAGATCGGGCCATGGCTGGCCGAACGGACGGTCGAGGAGGTCGTCGAGCTTGGCCAATTGTTCCGGTTGCCCATCGCGGCGCTGGGCAACGGCTCCACGATCTGCCAGCTGGAGTACGTGACGCAACGGGGGGTGTTCATCGCCAATCCCGCCGGCTTCCACCAGCCCCGACCGCCGTGGCTGATGTCGGCGTGCGCGCCCGCCCCGCCGCGGGCCGCCCCGGCCCTGGGTGCAGACAACGACGAGAACCCCTGGCGGCCAAGGGGATCCGAGGTGAGCCCGGACGTGCGTGGGCTGCCCCTGGCGGGTGTGCGCATCGTCGACCTGACCGCGTTCTGGGCCGGTCCCGCGGCCACCCACCTGCTGGCCGCCTTCGGTGCCGACGTTGTCAAGGTGGAGTCGATCCAGCGGCCCGACGGCATCCGATACTCCGGCGGCATGCGCACCGATGTCGACGATTGGTGGGAATACGGCTGGGTGTTCCACGCGATGAACACCAACAAGCGTTCCGTCACATTGGATTTGGGTCGCGACGACGGCCGTCGCCTGTTCACCGAGCTGGCCGCCCGCGCGGACGTGGTGATCGAGAACTTCTCACCGCGGGTGATGGACCAGTTCGGCCTGACCGCCGAGGCGCTGCTGAACGTGAACCCCAAGCTCGTCGTTGCCCGGATGCCCGCGTTCGGACTGGACGGGCCGTGGCGGGACCGGGTCGGGTTCGCCCCGACCATGGAACAGATCGCCGGCCTGGCCTGGGTGACCGGGTTGCCCGATGCCCCGCCGGTGACCCCGCGCGGTGCCTGCGATCCGTTGGCCGGGGTGCACGCCGCGTTCGCCGTGCTGGCCGCGCTGACCTTCGCCGAACGCACCGGTTCGGGCCAGCTGGTCGAGCTGCCGATGCTCGAGACGGTGCTGAACGCCACCGCGATTCAGGCGATCGAAGCCGAGGTCTTCGGGACGACGATGACCCGCCGGGGCAATCGCGGTCACGGCGAGGCGATCCAGAACATCTACCGGTGTGCCGGCGACGACGACTGGATCGCCGTCACCGTGCGCGAGGACGCGCAGTGGCGTGCCCTGGTCGAGTTGATGGGCCGACCCGCGTGGTGCGACGAGGGGCTGGCCACCGTCGCCGGGCGGCGGCAGCGGGCGGACGACGTCGATCGCCGGCTCGCGGATTGGTTTGCCGGCCAACCCCTTCAGTCGACGGTGGAGCGGCTGGCCGCCGCCGGTGTTCCCGCCGCGCCGGTGGTGTCGCCGTCGCTGGTCACCGACAATCCGCAGCTGCGCCATCGGGGGTTTTTGGAGACCTTGCACCACCCGAGCACGGGCGCGGGCCTCTATCCCTGCCCACCGTTCGCCCGGCTGGCCGGTCAGGACGAGTGGCTGCGGTGTCCGCCGCCGCGGTTGGGCGAGCACAATGAGGAGATACTGCGCGAACGGTGCGGGCTGACCGACGAAGAATTGATGCGCCTCGCAACCAGCGGGGTGATCGGGACCCGACCCAAGGGCCTGTAAGGAGTGGAGGGCATCTGATGCGCGTGACGGTTGATGAAAACCTGTGCGAGGCCAATGGCTTCTGCGAATCGCTGGCGCCGGAGGTTTTCGAACTGGGGGACGAGGACGTCGTGCAGATCGCGGAGGGCCCCGTGCCGCCGCGACTGGAGATCGACGTGCGCGCCGCGGTGGACCAGTGCCCCAAGGCCGCGCTGCGGCTCACCCAGTGAGCCCCTAGCGCCGCTCGGCCAGCGAGATCGACATTGCGTCGAAGATGGACATGTTGGTCATCAGGTTCGGGTGAGCGACCGTTGCCGGCCCGATCTCGATCTCGTCGCAGCGCAACAACAGCTCGTCGAACACCGCGCGGAGTTCGGCGCGCGCCAGCATCGCGCCGAGGCAGTGGTGCGGCCCGCCGCCGCCGAAAGCCACGTGCGGGTTGGGTTGCCGGCCGATGTCGAACGTGAACGGCGACGAGAAAACGTCCTCGTCACGGTTCGCCGACCGCAGCGTCGACACCACTCGCTCGCCCTTGGCGATGCGCTGGCCGTCCATCTCGACGTCGACTTTGGCGGTGCGCGTCCAGTAGGCCACCGGGGACGCCCAGCGCAACACCTCCTCGACCGCGGTCGGCCGCAGGCCTTCGTCGGAGCGATAGCGCTCGACCTGCTCCGGGTTGGCCAGGAAGGCCTGCAGTCCGATCGCCAGGGCGTTCTTGGTGGTGTCGCTGCCGGCGAAGGCCAACACGAAGAAGAAGAATTCGAGTTCGTTGGGGGGCAACCGGAATTCCACGCCGTCGTCGCCGGTGATCACCGCCGACGCGAGGGTGCTCCAGATGTCATCGGTGGGATTGCGCCGCTTCTCGGCGGTCAGCTCCATCGCGTAGTCGAAGACGGACGCGAAGAGCTCCACTTCCACGTGCCCGCTCGGGCTCGCTTCCGGGGCGAGCGCCTTCAGGATGCGGTCGAAGAGGTCGAAGACCCGCGGTCGGTCCTCCTCCGGGATGCCGATGATGTCGCCGATCACCGTCATCGGCAACGCGTCGGCGACGTCGGAGATCCAATCGCCACCGCCCGCGGCGAGTAGGTCGTCGATCATCCGCGCCGCCCGGGCCCGGATGCCGGCCTCCAGCTTGGCGATCGCCCGCGGATTGAACGCGTTGGAAATGAGTTTGCGACGTTTGTTCAGGTCCGGGGGGTCCAGCGTGATGATCGTCGGCGACGACGAGAACATGGCAACCGGCTGAATGAGCGGCCCGTCGGCCGCGGTGAACGAGTCGGTGTCGCGGTGCAGGCGGACGGCGTGCCGGTGTTTGGTCGCCACCCAGAAATCGCGGTGGACGGTCTGGGCGACGCCGGGGGTCAGTTCGTGTCGGAACAGGGGCCGGCTGCGCCGTAACTCCGTGAACAACTCGTCGGGAAACCCGTTGCGCCACAAGCCGAAATCGGAAAGATCCACTGCCGCAGCCGTCATCTGTAACCCCGCTCTGCCGGACGCGTTTGGTCCCGCGTTGACGTTCAATGCTTAAAATAGTAAAAATAGACCTTGTCGTCGAACCGCGGTGAGTGATGGGCGGCCCAGTTGCGCTCGGCTCGCCTCGGTCAGGGCGGGATATGGAGAGCTCGTGACGCATACAATTTCGGACCCGGCGTCGGATCCGGCCGGAGATCCGTCGGAACGTGAGTTCGGACAGTCCGGCATCGCGCTGTCGACCTATCGGTTCCCGACGGGCTGGTTCATCGTCGCCTTCGGCTCCGACCTGGCCGCGGGTGACGTCAAGCGGGCGCATTACTTCGGTGAGGAGCTCGTCATCTTCCGCACCGAGTCCGGCCGGGTGCACGTGATGGACGCCTATTGCCAACACCTCGGCGCCAACCTCGGTGTCGGCGGCACGGTGGAAGGCGACAACATCGTCTGCCCGTGGCACGGCTGGCGCTGGCGGGGCGACGGCACGAATGCTCTGATTCCCTACAGCAAGATCGGTTGCAAGAACAACGTCCGTATCCGCACTTACCCGACCGTCGAGTGGTACGGCTTCGTGCTGGCCTGGCACGAGCGCCACGGCCGGGCGCCGTATTGGCAGCCCCCCGTGCTGCCCGAGCTGGAGACCGACGAGTATTACCCGCTGCACCCGCACACCCAGATGCTCAACCGGGTGAAGGTGCACCCGCAGATGATCATCGAAAACGCCGCCGACCCCTACCACGTGCAATACGTGCACAAGGCCGCCAACCCGGCCACCACCGCGTCGTTCGAGGTGTCCGGCTACCACTTGCACGCCACCGTCAACGCCCATTTCGGCGGCGGGCGCGCGTCAACCTGGCTGACCCCCAACGGGCCAGTCGACGCCAAGATCATTTACGACAACTACTCGCTGGGGCTGGGGGTCGTCCGGTTCCCCAGCGAGCTGGTGGCCACGGTCCAGGTGACCGGGCAGACGCCGGTGGACGAGGACTACACCGATTACTTCTACACGCAGGCCTCCGTCCGCGAGCCCGGCGACACGGGCGACGTGCCGACCGGTCGCGCTGCCAAATTCCTGGCGCTGCAGCAAGAGGTCATCAAACAGGACTTCTTCACCTGGGAGAACATGAAGTACTTGGAGAAGCCGAACCTGGCTCCCGAAGAGGCGCATGACTATGCGGCCCTTCGTCGCTGGGCCCACCGCTTCTATCCGGGCCCGCAGCCCGCGCCGTCCGACTTCGGCTACACCGCGGCCGGTGAGCCCGACCCGGCGGCCGCAAAAGCCTGATCGGCGAGCCGATGCATGCCGACCGGAGCGCGCCGTCAGGGCCCTCCGATTTCGGCGTCGAGAGCTTCACCGTCCCCGCCGTGCTCGATCGGCGCGCCGAGCAGCATCCCGACCGGGTGATGATGTCGATCGGCGGTGTCGACGTGACGTTCGAGCAGATGCGGCAGCGGTCCTGCGCCGCGGCGAACATGCTGACCGACTTGGGTGTTGGACGCGGCGACGGCGTGGCCTTGTTCACCGGCACGTGCCCGGAATGGGTCTACTTCTGGTTGGGTGCGGCGCGCATCGGCGCGGTCAGCGCGGCGGTCAACGCCGCGAACAAAGGCGACTTTCTGGCGCACACCCTGCGGCTGGCCCAGGCCAAGGTGATCCTCACCGATGCCGAGCGCCGGCCCCGGGTCGACGAGGTCGTCGGCGCGCTGGATCAGGTGCCCACCGTTGTGCTGCAAGGCGATTCGCTCGAGGCGGCACTGAACAGTGACGCCGGCCGGCCGGTCGCCGACCTCACCGCGGCGCTGGGGGAGGTCTGTCTCTTATACACATCT
>NZ_LATC01000034.1:0-46614 GCF_001414075.1 Mycobacterium sp. UM_11
CCCTCGTCAGCAGGTCTCCCACGGCGACGGTCGCCGCGGCGATCTGCTTGTTGATGAGCTCCACCGCCAACGCGTGTTTGGACTTGAAGTGGAAATACATCGCGCCCTTGGTGAGCTGGGCCTCGGCGAGAATGTCGTCGAGGCCGACGTCGTGGTACGGCCGGCGGGCGAACTGATGCGAGGCGGCCCGCAGGATCTGCCGCCGCGTCGCGTCGGCGCGTCCATCGGTCGAATGGGTCGTCATCGGTATTGCCAGCTCAGCTCTCGTACGCCCGGAATACACGACGCCGCGCGCGCGGAAACATGGACCCGGTGGGATTGTCGGGGCCCCTCACGTCGGCATTGGATAACGCGAGCGACCTCGTCGGGGTTTGCGGCCCTGACCTGGTCAATCGCCATCAGGTTGGTGAGCAGGGCATACACCTCGGTTCGTGTGCGGTTCGAATCAACACCGACCGGCCACCCCGGGCAGTACGTGGGCCACGTCTGAGGTTAGCAGCCGGGCTCGGCGGCTTGACGCTCCCGTAAATACTTGTAGTTTAGATCACACGCTCTTTACAAACTATTGGTATGCTTTATATGCTATTATCAGAAAGTCAGTTTGTGGACGGCCATCTCTCAAACCCCCGGATCCGGGCAAATGAGCAGCCAAGACGCCCGCTTTCCGACCACCTGTAGGACGCAAGGGAGAACCACATGCCGGTCGTGACCACTAGGCCACGTGCGCTGGCGCAGTCCGCAGGCAGGGGGCCCAGGAAGGGACTTAGTGCCTTCCCAGTAGCAGGCCAAATACTCTTCGCTGGCGCATATGCCAGTAACCATACTTTAAGTATGGATAGTTGCGGAATCCAGGGGTTGGGGTACGGCATGTCCGGTAGGGCCGGGGTCTGACGTGATCGATTTCGGCGCTTTTCCCCCGGAGTTCAACTCCGCGCGGATGTATGCCGGGCCGGGCCCGCTCTCGCTGGTGGCCGCCTCGGTGGCCTGGGACAGCCTGGCCACCGAGCTGTACTCGGCGTCGAGCTTCTACCGGACGGTGATCGCGGGCCTGACGACGGGCCGCTGGTTGGGTCCCTCCTCGCTGACCATGGCGTCCGCCTTCGCTCCCTACATGGCATGGACCGCCGGCGCGGCGGCGCGGGCCGCCGAAACCGCCGGTCAGGCCAGGCTCGCGGTGGAGGTCTACGAGGCGGCGTTCGCGATGACGGTTCCCCCGCCGGCCGTCGCCGCCAACCGGGTCCAGCTCGCCACCCTGATCGCCACCAACTTCTTCGGCCAGAACGCCGCGGCGATCGCGGCGACCGAGGCCGAGTACGGCGAGATGTGGGCGCAGGACGCCGCGGCGATGTACGAGTACGCCGCGGGTTCGGCGGCCGCGTGCGAGGTGACCCCCTTCACCCCGCCGCCGGACGTCGCCAACCCGGCCGGCGTGGCCAGCCAGGGCAGCGCGGTCGCCCAGGCCGGAACGTTGGCGGCGACCCACACCACGCTCTCGAACGTGGTCTCCACGGTGCCGAACACCCTGCAGGGGCTTTCCTCACCGGTCAGCGCGCTGACAAGCGGAACCACCGCGGCCACCGGCGGCACCGGCTCCGCCACGTCGTCGCTGATGGACAGCCTGGTGTCCAGCCTGCCCAGCTCCGTGCCCACCTACTTCATGGCCGCGGCCACGCCGTTGTACGGCATGTCCTCCATCCTCGGCATGGCGCAGACCGCGCAAGGCTTGGCGAACGGGGCGATGGCGGCCGCGAGCACCGCGGCGTCGGGGGCGGCCAGCGCGGCGAGCACCGGCGTCGGCGCGCTCGGATCGCTGGGCTCGCTCGGGTCGGGTGTCGCCGGCAGCCTGGGCAGCGCCGCGTCGCTGGGACCGCTTGCGGTGCCGGCGAGTTGGACCAGCGTGATCCCGACGGCGCAGAGCGCCGCGTCCGCGCTGCCGGCCATCAACCTCGCCGGCGCCAACACGCCCCCCAGCATCATGGGCTCGCTGCCGCGCCTGGCCGCCGCGTCGGGCAAGAACCTCGGACCCCGTTACGGCGTCATCCCCACCGTGATGACCCGCCCGCCGTCCGCCGGATACGGATGATCCGGCCAGAACTGCCCGTGATGCTAAGGAGCGGTAAGTGAAGTACACGCCCACCCAGGTCGCCGGCGTGACGATCATTGACCTCGAACCGCAGCGCGACCATCGCGGCTTCTCTTCCCGTTCCTACTGCGCCGACGAATTCGCCAGTCGTGGGCTGACTTTCGACGTCACCCACACGCACATCTACTTCAACTACACCCGCGGCACGGTGCGGGGTCTGCACCACCAGGGGCCGCACGCCCAGACCCAGCTGATCCGCTGCACCCGCGGCGCCATCGCCGCCGTCGCGGTGGACATTCGCCCCGGGTCGAAGAGCTACGGCGACCACACGATGGTCGAGTTGAGCGCCGAGAACTACCGGGCGCTGTTCCTGCCGCCGTTCGTGGCACACGGCTTCCAAACCCTGGTCGACGACACCGAGGTCAGCTACCAGGTCAGCGGTCCGCCGGCGCCGTTCGACGAGCAGGGATTCCATTGGAGCGAACCCGAATTCGGGATCGTGTGGCCGTTGCCGGTCACGGTGATCTCCGAACGCGATGCCAGTTGGCCCTCACGAACAACCAATTACCCGTCGATCGAGAGTGCAGCGTCATGTCTGAGCCGTTGATGACCCAGGAATTGGTGGATGTCATGTACGTCGAACCAGGGCCGCAGAAGCGGAAACCGGCCGCCATGACGTCGTTGTCTCGCCGCACCACCGCGTTGCCGGTCACCGCCCCTTCGGCGCCCGCCCCCGGTGCGAATCCCGTTCGGCGCTGGCAGCACCGGTATTCGCACCGGCTGCGCATCACCGACACCGTGATCGTGTGCGCGTCGGTGCTGCTCGCGCAGCACGTCCGATTCGGTGAAATCGCCAACACGTCGGGTTACTCGGACCTGAGCATGACGTTGCTGTCCCTCCTGTTCGCGGCGCTGTGGCTGTCGTCGCTGGCGGCCTTCCAGACGCGCTCACCGCGGGTCATCGGCGCCGGCATCGACGAGTACCGGCGGATCGGCAGCGCGTCGTTCTGGACCTTCGGAATCATCGCGATGGTGACGCTGCTGGCCAAGGTCGACCTGGCCCGCGGATACCTCGCGATCGCGCTTCCCATCGGCACCATCGGCCTGCTCGGCAGCCGCAGTCTGTGGCGCCAGCACATCACCCGCATGCGGACGCTTGGCCACTGCCAGACCACGGTCCTGGCGATCGGGGACCGGCAGGCCGTCTCCCACCTTGCCCACGAACTGGCCCGCAACCCGTTGGACGGCTACGTCGTGGTGGGCGTGTGCATCCCGGGGTACGGCCCGCCGCGCGGCAACACCATCACCCTCGGCGGCCGCGCGGTGCCGATCCTCGGTGACGTCACCCACGCGGTGGCGGCGATCCAACGCTGCGGCGCCGACACCGTGGCGGTCACGCAGACGGATCACTTTGGGATGCACGGGATCCGGGAGCTGATGTGGCAGCTCGAGACCATGGACGTCGACGTCGTGGTGTCGCCCGGGGTGATGGACGTCGCCGAAGCCCGGCTGACCCTGCGCCCCACCGCTGGAATGCCCCTGCTGCACGTCGAAAAGCCGCAATACGAAGGGACGCAACGCTTCCAGAAGCAGGTGTTCGACTTCCTGTTCTCGCTGGCGGCCCTCATCGGCACAGCGCCCATCCTCATCGCGGCCGCCATCGCCATCAAGCTCACCAGCAAGGGCCCGGTGTTCTACCCGGCCGAGCGAATCGGCATCGACGGCAAGCCCTTCACCATGTTCAAGTTCCGGACCATGACCGACGGGGCCGACACCCAGCTTGAGCAGCTGTTGGCGCACAACGAGGGCGCCGGCGGGATGCTGTTCAAGATGCGCCAGGACCCGCGGGTCACCCCAGTCGGCAGGATTCTGCGCAGGTTCAGCATCGACGAACTGCCCCAGTTCATCAACGTGCTCAAGGGTGACATGAGCGTGGTCGGACCCCGCCCGCCGTTGCGGCGGGAAGTCGAAAACTACGACGGCGACGTCAAGCGGCGGCTGTTGGTGAAGCCGGGCGTCAGCGGTTTGTGGCAAGTCAGCGGCCGGTCCGACCTGTCGTGGGAAGAGTCGGTGCGGCTGGACCTGTCGTACGTCGACAACTGGTCGATGTCGGGTGACCTGATGATCGTCGCCAAGACGGTTAAGGCCGTTCTCACCAGTCACGGCGCATACTAGGGAGTCATGACCGAGCCGACGACGCCTGGCGCGGTCGTCCCGTCGGTTCCGCTCTCGCGGATGGCTCACGCGTTCTCGATCCAGCTGATCTGCCGCGCCCTGGGCATGCTGGCCTCGGTGGTCTCCGTGGCGATGACCGCGCGCTACCTGGGCCCTGGACGCTACGGCCTGCTATCCATCGCCGTCCTCTTCATCGCCATGTGGACCAGCCTGGCCGATCTGGGCATCGCCACCGTGATCGTGCGGCGGGTGACCTCCGGGCGGGGCGACCTCGAGCGCCTGGTGCGCGTGAACAGCGGCATGGCCCTGATCTATTGCGTTCCGCTCGCGTTGCTGGCCGCCGGATCCGGGTTGCTCATCTATCGCGACACCGACGTGCGCGTGATGCTCGTGGTCCTGTCGGGGGCGCTGCTGATGCAAACCATGACGACGCGGTTCGAGCCGGTTTTCCTTGCCACCGTCCGGTTCTCCGCGGTGGCCATCTCCGACGTCGTCGGCCGGCTCGGCGCGCTGGGCATGGTCGCCTTCCTGGTCGCCCAACGCGCGGACGTCATCTGGTTCGCCGTCGCGCAACTCATCCCACCCGCCGTGCAGCTGATCATCCAGGGCGCCGCGGCGATGCGACACATCTCGGTGCGCCCGGTCTTCGCGCCGCGGGAGGCCGCCGACCTGTTGCGGGAAAGCCTGCCGCTGATGGGTTTTCTTGTCGTGGGACTGCTGTACTGCCGCGCCGACGGCGTGATCCTGTCCCTGCTGAGCACCCACTCCGAGGTGGGCGTGTACGGCTTGGCCTTCACGATCGCGTTCAACACCATCGTGGTTTCCCTGGTCTTCCTCAAGTCGACGCTGTCGACGGCCACCGAGCTGTTCGCGCGCGATGTCGCCGCGTTCGCCGGCTTCCTGCGCCGCAGCGTGGAGCTGATGTACTTCGTGGCGGTCCCGGTCGCGGTGGTCGGCGCGCTGCTGGCCGGGCCGTTGATCGGGTTGTTCGGTGACAAGGCGTTCATCGCGCGCGGGACGCCGACGCTGGCGCTGTTGTTCGTCGCGGCCGCCCTGCGATTCGTCAGCGGCACCCTGGGCCAGGGTTTGGTCGCCAGCCATCACCAGCGGATCCTGTTGTGGCTGACGGTCGCGACCCTGGTGCTCAACGTGGCGCTCAATCTCGCCCTCGCCGGCCGGTTCGGCGCCGTCGGCCCCGGCGTCGCCCTGGTGTGCACGGAGTTCTTCAACATGGTCGTCAGCAGCTGGTGGCTGCGCCGGCACTGCGGCTACCGTACGCCGGTGATGTTCCTGCTGCGGGTGCTGATACCGACGGGAGCGAGCGCCGCGGTGGCCCTGTTGCTGCGGGAGCATCACGTCATTCCCGTTCTCGCGCTGGCCGCCGTCGTCTACCTGGTCACCAGCGCGGCGGTGGGCCCGTTGCGCTGGTCGGACGTGACTTCCTTGCGCCGAAGTCAGCTGGCGGCATGAAGCGTGAATTGGACCGGCAGTATCTGCAGGCGCCGGCCGGCGACGCAACCGCACTGCCGCCGGGGCGTCCGCTCGCGGTATTGATCGTCGCCGACGACCGCGCCCTGCTCGAGAGCTGCCTGGCCGGCGTCGCCGAACAGCTACCCGAGCTTGCGGTCTACGTCTACGACCGCGCGGACCGTCCGGAGCCGCCGGCCCGCCACGTTCACTGGGTGTCGGGAACGCCGAAACTCGGCTTCGCCGAGGCGTTTAACGCGCTGGTGGCGCGCGTCCCGGGTGACGCCGACCTGCTGTTGCTGGATGCCGGCGCCCGCCTGCTCGGTCCGTTGACCCGCACCCGGGAACTGCTCGCCCGGCCGCGGGTGGGCGCGGTTTCGCCGATGGCGCGCGACGACACCGTGCCCGGCTGGGCGCCGTGGGACGTCGCGACCCGCCGGCGGACCTTGGTCCGCGAGCTGGCGGCGGGCCGTTCGCGCGCGCGGCGCCGTTCGCCGATCACGGGCCGCTACGCCCGCCAACCGGCCGAAACCCAAGGTGTCGACGGGGATTTGGACGCCACCTGCCTGGCGATCAGCCGTGCGGCGTGGAACGCCATCGGCGGCTTCGACGAAGAATTCGCCGACTTCGGGGCGGCCGCCGACTGGCAGGCCCGGGCCCGCGCGGCGGGCTGGCGGATCCTGCTGGCCGACGAACTGGGTGTCGCCCGCGCGGGGCCCGAGGACGTCGGGAGCAGCGCCGCCCGGCGCCGCCGCGAGCAAGACCTGGCGCGAGCCAACACCGCGCTGCTGCTCGAACACCAGCACAGCGTGCATCACGCGGACATGTACCTGGCGGCCACCAGCCCGCGGGGCCGCTCGCGGCGGACCGCCCGCACCGGCCGGCCCGCGATCGTGATCACCACCAACCGCCTGGTCTACGGCGGTGCCGAACGGCAAAAGGCCTTGCTGGCAGCAGAATTGGATCGCCGCGGCTACCCGGTCACCATCGTCTGCGTGCAACGGTTCGGCCCGATGATCTCCGAGATCCCGGACACCGTGCGCGTGGTGCGCCAGCCATGGTGGGCGCCCGTCGTCGACCTGCCCGCGGGCCCGGCGGTGCTCATCACCGCCGACACCAACACCGAGGCGGGGTTCGCCACGTTGTGGCGTGCGGCCGGTCGTGATCGGCGCTGGTTGGTCGCGCCGCACGTCCCCCCGGAGGAGGACCGGCCCATCTATTCGCGACCGCTGACCGCCGCCATGCGCCGGGCCGATGGGTTCATCGTTCTCGCGCAACGGCATTGGGACATGCTGGTCGCTCAGCATCGGCTCCGGGGGCGACGGTTCGTGGCGCCCAACGGCGTCGCCCTGGCCGGCGACCCGGCGCCCCGGACCAGGGCCGCCGGCGAGGCGTTGAACTTGGTCATGCTCTCGCGCATCGTCGAGCACAAGAACCCGCACCTGTTGATCGAGGCGCTCGGCGGCCTGCCCGACATGGCTTGGCGGCTATCGATTTTCGGCGACGGCCCGGACCGCGAGAGGTTGGAGGCGCTCACGCCCGCCGGCTTGCGCGATCGGGTGCGGTGGCTTGGCTGGTCGGCCGGCCCCGGGCCCGCGCTCGCCGATGCGGACCTGCTGTGCGTTCCGAGCCGGTCCGAGGCGTTTCCACTGGTGATCCTCGAGGCGATGGCACGGGCGGTTCCCGTTGCGGCATCGGCGATCTGCGCGGTGCCGGAGATGCTCGACTTCGGCGCCGCGGGATTTCTGGTCGAGCCCGTATCGGTGTCGGGATGGCGGGAGACCCTGGCGCGGATCCTGGCGGACCCGGACGCGCTGCCGGCGGTCGGGCGGCGCGGATTCGAGCGGATGCGCAAGCACTACACCGTGGAGGCGATGACCGACGCCTACCTCGACGCGATCACCGCGGTGTTGTGAAAACGCCTACCGATAACTGACTTTCGCGGGACGCAGGGGGGCTAGGCCGGGCGCCGGCGCAGGATCTTCGCCACCGTGCGGGGGGACGTCTTGTGCTGCCCGAACCCGCCGTACAGGAAGTACCTGGGCTCCGCGTAGAGCCGCTCGATGTCGGTCGGCACGTCCCCGAAGTGTTCGGACAGGGCGGCGTCGACGAAGAACGCGTCGGAACCCGAGTGGGAGTTGCAGCACACGAGGCGGTAGCCGAAGCGGTCGAACAGCGCGGCGAAACTGCTCAGTGATGCCCCGAAGTAGTCATCGGATTGCCACTCATGCTCGGGGTCGTAGTCGATCTGGAACTTCACCGGCGGCGGGAACTTGCCGTTGTATTCGACGATGAACAGCTTGGGCCGCAGGCCGTCGGCCAACAGCTTCTCGACGAGGTAGATGTCGTTGCCGTCCAGGTCGAGGGAGATCACGTCGACTCCGGTGGCGTCGATGCGGGCCAGACCGGTCCGGGTCAGCGCAAGGATGTTGTCCGCGGTGATCCACGCCTGCTGATAGCTGAACCGCGGGTGGTCCTCGACGGCGACGGCCAGTTCCTGTCCCCCGACCCAGAAGCCCTTCCAGCCCAGGGCGGCAAGGATCAGCGTGTTGTTCTGCGTTCCGTCGCCGACACCGAATTCGGCGAACACACCGCCGTCGAGCAGACCGATCCGGCGCAAGATTTCCAGCGTTATCCCGTCCTCGTCGGTCGCCGAGAAGCATCGCTTCCCGGCGCGGTTGAGCGGGTTGGGGTGGTTGGCCTTGAGCGACTGGGAATGGTCGAAAAGGATCAGATCCTTGAGCTGGTCCCGCGTTTCGCCGCCAAGAATGCGCCGGATCTTCTGCCGGAGCGTTTCTTTCGGTGGCGGTGTAGCGCTTCTGGCCATTGGAAGCTAAAGCTATCACGGCAATGGGCAAGCATTCCGCGCGTTCGGTGAATAGCGCTGCTGCACAACGGCGGTCCGCGCCGCAAAATTCGGCGCCGATTTGCTTGCCGAGGGCGTTGACCGTGCCGTAGGTTCTGCATTGTCCCGCGCGGGACAGCTCGGGAGGGTTGGATAGGCGTGCTTTGCCGCATCTGCAGTTCGGGCACCACTCTGGCCTTCACCCGCCAGGTCCTTGCCAAATACGACTGCAAATATTACTTCTGCGACAACTGCGGTGCATTGCAGACCGAAGAGCCGTATTGGCTCGACGAGGCTTATGCCAGCCCCATCGCCGCGGCGGACACCACGATGTTGTGGCGCAATCAGTATCTGGCCCGGGCGATGTCGGTGCTGCTCTACTTCTTCTTCGATCGCCACGGCCGGTTTCTCGACGCGGCCGGGGGCTACGGTGTTTTCACCCGGCTGATGCGCGACATCGGCTTCGACTATTACTGGACCGACAAGCACTCTCCCAACTTGACCGCGCAGGGCTTCGAGGCGGACGCGGGCCCCGGACCGCCCTACACGGTCGTCACCGCCTTCGAGGTGCTGGAGCACCTGACCGACCCGGTCGGATTCGTCGCCGAACTGCTGGAGACCACCGGCACCGACACCATCGTCTTCACGACCGAGATCTTTGACGGCGGGCCCCCGCCGCCCGAGGAATGGATGTATTACGCCTTTGCCACCGGCCAGCACATCACCTTTTATCAGAAATCGACTTGTGAGTTCATCGGACGGCAATTCGGCCTGCAGTTCCACACCTCCAAAACGCGGTGGTGGCAGCTCGGTGGCATGGGTCTGCACATCTGGACGCGGGCCAAGATCAATCCCGTGGCGTGGCGGCTGCTCGCCTCCCCGCGCATCACCGGCCTGCTCGAGGGGTTTCCGCGACGCGCGCTGGAAACCCGCATGTGGACCGACGCCGATGTCTTCCTGCGGGCCGAGGGGCCATGAAATCGCCATGAAATCGCCTCGGGTGCTTTGGCTTTCGCCATGGACGCGGCCGGCGGTGCGCGTGCAGGCCGAAGGGCTGCTGCGGCGCGGGGCCGACGTCTTACTGGTCACCTCCGACCGGCACCCGGAGTCGGATGCCGCCCGCGACTACGAGCTGGTGCTCGATCCGCGGTTCAAGACCGCCGCGACGTGGCTGCCGACCGCCAAGGCGTGGCGCCGGGTGCGGCAGTTTCGGCCCGACGTGGTGATCGCCGAGATCGTCCGCGATCCGCGCTGGATCGCGCTGGCCGGACGGGTTCCCCGCATCCAGGTGGTGCACGACGACCGCCCGCACGACCCCGGCGAGCAGGTTCCCTCCTACGAACGCGCGGTGTTCGACCGGTGGGGCGCCCGCTCCGCGGCCACCATCACCTACAGCAACTACGTCGCCACCGCCGTCGCCGGGCGCCGTGACGCCGCCGGTACCCCCGTGCATGTCGTGCCGCTCGCCAGTGACATTGACCCGCACCGGGTTCCACCGTTCGTGGGACCCGAGGGCCGACGCGACTTCGTCATGTTCGGCCGGCTCAACCCGTACAAGAACGTCGACGTGGTGCTCGAGGCGTGGCAGCGCCACATCGTCGGCGGCGGCTGGCGCGGGGACAACCTGGTGCTGATCGGTGGCGGGGACCTGGACGCCGGCGCCCTGCCCAAGCACACCCGCTGGCGCAACGGCAGTTACCGCTACGCCGACGTCATCCCGACACTGGCCGCGGCGAAGGGTTCGGTCTCCCATTACCGGCGCGCGTCACAAAGCGGCGTGCAGGTGCTCTCCATGCAGCTGGGGGTGATGCCGATCGTGTCCACCGCCGGTGGTCTACCCGAGTACCAACCGCCGGGGTGCCCCCCGGTCGGCGTCGACGACGTCGCGGGGCTGGCCGCCGCCTTCGACCTGTTGGCCGACCCGTCCGTCGCGGTGCAGCGCGGCGCCGAGGCGGCGCGCCACTACGCGCGGCATTGCGACGTCGACATCGTCGCGCGGCGCTTCCTCGAAGTCATCGCCGAGGTGCTGGCCGATCGGCGCTGACGTGGTTCAGGCCGTCTCCGAATCCGAAGGCCGGCAATCGGTTCGGGACTTGGCGAGGTGCTCGGCGAGCCGCACGCCCAGCGCGATGCCCACCAGGGTCGGGTTGGCCTGACTCGACGTGGGCAGCACCGACGTGCTCGCGACATACAACCCGCGCACGCCGTGGACCTGCAGGTTGGGGTCGACGACGCCGCCCACGGCGGTGTGCGACATCCGCGTGGTCCCCGCCTGGTGGTAGCCGGCATGCCCGCCGAGAAACTCGCGGACCGACCCCTCGACGTCGTCGGTCAGCCACTCCACGCGCCCCGCGCCATGGCGGCGGAGGTGTTCGTCGACCGCGGTGATGGCCGCGCGGACGCTCTCGAAGTCGGCCTCGGAGAAGTGGATGTGGGTACGGAGCCTGCGCATCCCCAGGGCGTCGCGGTCGTCGGTGAGCTCGACCCGGCTCTCCCAATGCGGGAGATGCTCGCCGTGGTAGTGCAGCAGGTACCGATTGTCGGCGCTCTTGACGAAGAAGCCGGGCGCCTTGCGGCCCCTGCGGAGGAACCGTGCATAGGAGAACGTCAGCGCGAACCGGATGGAGGGAAACAGGTCTCGCACGATGTTGCGCAGGTGGGCCAGGATGCGGGGCGGACCGTCGGTCTCGGTGTGCTTGGCGCGGATGGCCTCGGCGAGCAGGAACCGGCCGACCGGGGAGATCAGCGTGAGGTAGACGCCGGACAGGATCCCGCTGCCGTGGCCGGGGTCGCTGATCGGCGGATTCACCAGCCACACAGCGGCATTCGGCATCCCGGCGGCACGCTGCAGGCGCGGATCGAGGGTGAAGCGCCGGCGGACATACACCCCGTCGCCGTCCCGCTCGTAGGCATAGATGACCTGATCGGTGGTGAACTGCACGCGCGCGACCCGGCCCTCGACGTGGGACATGTACCAGCGCCCGAGGTGACCGCCCGCATTCCCCAGCCCGGCCGGATGGTGGCGGTCCGACGCCAGGAGCAGGCGGGTCGCCTCCAATCCGCCGGTCGCGATGACGTAGTCGGTGGCGACCACCCGTCCCTGGCGGCCGTCGAGCGCCTTGACCACCAGATGGTCGACGGCGTCGCCGGCCGGCATCGTCACGATCTCGGTGCAGGTGAGGCCGGTCCACACGGTGAGAGTGGGGGCGTCGCGCAGTGCGGTCCGGTACTCGCTCCCGAAACGCGTTGGCAGCGCCCAGCGCTCGAGATCGGTGGTGCGCACGTCGCCGTCGGGGAGTCCGGCGACCATGTCGCGGTGCGCGAGCTCCGGGATGTCTCGCGCGTTGAATGCCGCCCGCCCGCACGCCGCCCAGTCGCAGGCGCTCTGCAGGTACGGTTCGATGTCCTCGAAGCCGATCGGCCAGGGCGCCTGCGCGGTGAGCGGGCGGTCCTCGAAATCGATGGGGTCGAACTTGACGCAGCGGCCGCCCCAGAGCGCCGTCGTCCCGCCCACCTGTCGGCGGATCATCAGCTCACTGCGCGCATGTAGCTCGTCGTCCTGCCCCGAACCCAGCGCCGACAACTGTTGTGCCGCTTTGTCATTGCGCTGCAGGCCGCTTTCGATCAGCGCCACCTGGATGCCGGATCGCGCGAGTTCCAGCGCCGTCGCGATGCCGATCCCGCCGGCCCCGACGACCACCACGTCGGTCTGGATCGTCGTGCCGGGGGCGAACTCCCGCGGGCCCCGGATCACGCGGCGGCACCCCCGCGCAGCTGGGCCGCCAGCTCGAGGAAGCGCGCCACCGTTTCGGCGTCCGGCGGCGCCGCGACGGCGCGGGCCGCCTCGGCGACGCGTCGCGGGTCGGTCGTGCTGTAAAGGATTGCCCGGCAACCTATTGCGGTCGCCGACGACCCGAGGATCAGCTTGGGCAAAGCCCCGGGGGCGAGCGGATCCAGTTGAAGCGCCTCGCGCCACCGTCCCGCCAGGTCCGCGTCCGACCGCAAGGCTTCGCTCAGCGTCGCGTAAGCCCGCTGCAGCACGCCGAACGCGAGATCCGCCGGCCGCGGCGGCGGACGGAGCAGATCGGCGCGCACCTGGCTCACGCCCCCCGGCGTGAATGCCTCGGCGAAATCCACCTCGAGCCCCTCGTCCTGGGAGACACCCCAGGCGCGAATCTTGCCCTGCCCATGGGCCCTTTCGAAGAATTGGCGAAGTTCGTCGCCGGCGACGGTGTCGCCGGGGCGGGGGCCGTGCACGAACAGGATGTCGACGTGATCGACACCGAGGGCGGCGAGGCTCTCGTCGAGGCTACGGGCGGCGATTCCCGCGTCGTAGGTCCGGGCACTCTCGGGTGTCGCCTGCCGGCGCTTGACCGCACCCCGCAGGGCCGGCGCCTTGCGCAGCAGTGCCCGCGCCGGGGCCTGGAACCGGCCGAGCCGCCGCGCCATGCCGCCGACATCGATGCCGAATTTCGTTGCCACGGTTACCGAGTCACGCGGAACGGTGCGCAGGAACGCCCCCAGCTCCGCCTCCGCCATGCCCAGGCCATACATCCGTGCGGTGTCGAAGTGGGTCATGCCGTTGTCCAGAGCCGCGCCCAAAACGGCCATCCGTTCGCGGCGGGACGGCGACTGCATCAGGCCGCCGCATCCGAAGCCGACCGCGCTCACCCTCAGCCGCGGCCCCTCGAGCTCAACCTGCCCCAACACCGCAACCCTCATAGATCCGGCGAAGCTGCGCGTCGATGATTTCCGGGCTCCGGGTGGCCGCGATGTGTTCCTGACCCCGCCGGCCGTCCCGCTCGGCCAGTTCCGGGTCGCGCAGGTACCGGCCGATCGCCGCCGCCAGGGCGGGCGCATCACCGACGGGGACGAGCATGCCGGGGTCGGAGGCGATTTCGGCTGTGCCGCCGACCGGGGTCGCCACGAAGGGTCGCGCGCCGGCCAGCGCCTCGGTCAGGATCATCGGCATTCCCTCGGCGAACGACGGGAGCGTCACCACCCGCACCGAGCGGAGCAGATCGCGGACGTCGTCCGGATGCACCGGGGGCTCCACCGTCAGCCGCTCGGTGGGCGGCGGCGTGTAGTCGTCGACGAGACCCACGATGCGGCAATGCCCTTCGATGCCGTCGGCCAGCAGCAGCCGCCACGCCGCGACCAGCGTGTCGACGCCCTTGCGGCGGCCGATGGTGCCCGCGAAAAGCACCACCGGCGGGGTCGAGCCGGCCCCCGGTGCGTCCCAATCGATGACGATCGGGTTGGCCACGACCGACACCTTCACCGTGGGCGCAATCCATTTCACGGCCGCGCGCGCCTCCTCCGACAAGACGATGACATGGTCCGCCTTGCTCAGCGTGCTGCCCACGAAGCGGGGGCGCGACCGGGAGAACTGGGGGAAGTCGGAGCCGTGGATAGTGACGATGACCCGGAATCCCCGGGCTCTCGCGAGTCGAATCAGCGGCCCCTCACGTAGCCAGGCGCCCCCGTTCGACATGTGGAAGTGCACGATGCTGGCGCGCGGTGACCGCGCCAGCGCGGCGCCCGCGCGGGCGGTGAGCACCAGGTTCCTGGCGTGATGGCGCCCGTTCCAGGTCGACAGCACGCGGATCTCATCGGCGCCGATGCGGTTGTCGCGGATGACCCGGATAACCGACTGCGTCCCGCCGAAGCTGTACATGTCGGGACCGACGTGCGTGACCGCGATCATTGCCGTCCGGCGCCGGCCAGCGCCGGCGCGCCGTCGGTGTCGGCGCCGTCCGCTTCCCGGTTCCTGCGGGGCAGCCCGGCGAACCCCGTGGCCGTCCCGAGCGCCAGGCCCAATGCCAGTGCGTCCATGGGCATTTCGGGCAGCGGCCAGACGGCGGATATCGCCAGCAGACCGGCGCACACCGCCGCGCTGATCTTCGCCGGAACGGTCGCGCAGCGCACCGCCCTGACCACCGGCGTCAACGCGAACCACGCGAACGCCGCCATGCCCACGGCACCGGCCTTGGCCAGCCACCATTGGTAGAAGAGGTGCGAGTAGGTGGGCCCCAAAGTCCAGGCGAAGGCCTTCGGATCGTTCCCGGAGGGCAGTTGGTAGGCGTAACCCAGGCCATGGCCGAACACCGGGGCCTGCGCGATCGCGGCGTTGAGGCGGGCGACTTCGCGCAACCGGTCCAGCGTCGATTCGTCGGTGGCGAGCGCACTCGCCGAAACACCGCCCAGCACCCGCTGATTGAACGCCGTGAACTGATCGCTGAGCCAGGACCCCGCCTCCGAATGCTGAAGCAGGAACAGCGATCCCGGCACGGTCAGCGCGAAGACACCCGCGCTGACGGCGGCGACCATGGCCGAGCGGCGCAGGGCCGGCCAGCCGAAGGTGGTCAGGAAGGCGACGGCCGCGCCCACCGCGACGGCGATCAGCGTGTTCCGGGAGAACGCCAGCAGCGAAATGATCAGCGCGGGCGGTCCGAAGGCGAAATACATTGCGGGCCTGACCCGGCCGATGATCGACGCGGCGACCAGGGCGGTCAACGCGGCGGTGGCCGGGGTCTGGGTGGACAGCACGATCCGCAGGGCCTGACCGGCGCCCGTCGCCCCCTCCAGGCTCTCCGCCCGCCCCGCGAGCCGGATCGCATGCAACGAGCTGATGATCGCCATGCCGGCCGAAAACCACAGCGTCACGACCATCACCCGGATGCAGAATTTGAGGTATCCGCCGTACACGATCAACAGCGCCAGCACGAACCCGACGACCATTTCGATCAGGGTCGTCGACTCGTGCAGCACCATCGTCGGATCGTGTCCCATCTGCAACCCGACCACGGTGAAGTACACGACGGTCAGCGCGAACATCGCGGGCAGCAGGAATTCCTTGGCACGCGGTTTCACGATCGGCAGCAGGTAGCAGATCGCAAGCACTGCGGCCACCTGGTACGCGTAAATCGCCAGCGGGCCAATGACTTTGCCGATGTGCAAGCCCTCCGGCAGCGCGGCGAAGGCCAAGAACAGCGTCACCCCCGCCAGCCCCTCGCGCTTCACCCAGTAGACCACCAGGCAGAACGTCGCGGCGATCAGCAACGCCCCCTCGGTGGTCCGGCGGACGGAGAGCACACCAAAGATGAAGCAGCCGAACAGGAATACCGTCAGCAGGACGCCGTCTACTGCCAGGCGGGGGCGACCGGGCAGGTAGGGAATCACGCTGGCCCGCTGACCTTCGTCCGGTAGGTCTTGGTCGCGGCCCGGATGTGCAGGGACGGCCTGGCGTCGGTCAACACGGTGCCGACAACGTGCGCGCCCGCCGAGCGCAGGGCGGTGAGCGCGTCATTGAGCTCGTCGACGGTGGTCCGGCGCGCCCGCACCACCAACACGGTGGCCGACACCGCGCCGGCCAGCAGGCCGCTGTCGGCGGTCGCCAGCACCGGGGGGCCGTCGACCACGATGCGGTCGAAGCGTGACGACAGGTCCAGCAGCACCCTGTCGATGACTTCCGGCAGAAACGCGCTGGACGGCGGGGTCTCGCGGCGCGCGGATCGGGACGCGAGGATGAACAGCTTGGCGATCGGCGTGGGTTTCACCGCTTCGCCCGCTATTTCGGGATTGGCCAGGGCGTTGGCCAGGCCCTCCCCCGACTCGACGCGCAGCAATCCGGCGATCACGTGCCGGCGCGTGTCGCCCTCGACGAGCAACACGTCTTCACCGATCTCGGCCAGCGCCAGCGACAGGTTGAGCGCCGTGGTGGTGGTCCCCTCCCCGCCGAACGCCGCCGCCACCAACACGCGGCGGGCGTCGGACCCCATCGCCCTGAGCAGCCGGGCGCGCAGGCCCCGCACGGCATCGTCGAGGGCGGAGTCGACGCCGAACCGCGGGGTGTTGCCGCGCCGGCCGGGCAGCTCGGCCAAAGTCGGCAGGCCCGAAAGTTGTTCGAGCTTCTCCCGCGAGCGCACCGTGCGATCGTTGGCCTCACGGGCCACCGCCACCGCGATGGCCAGAAGTATCCCGGCGACGAATCCCATCGCCATGTTGCGCACCGGCACCGGCGTGACCGGATGATCGGGCACCCGCGGCGCCTCCACCACCCTTGCCCGGGCCACCGGCAGCGGCTTGGCCGCAGGTTGTCCGGGTGTCTCCGACGGTTGGGGCGCGGGCGGATTCGGCTCACCGTTGTCGGGCCGCACCCCGGGGGTCACCGGCGCGGGACGACTGTTGGGGCCCGTGGTCGCGCCGAGCGTGGGGACCAGCGCGGCGAACTGATCGGCCATCGCTCCGGCCAGCGCCGCGGACCGGTTCGGGTCGGTGTCCTTCACGGTGATCGTGAAAAGCATGGATTTCGCGGTGTATTTCACCTGGGTCTGCGTCACCAGGACGTCGGGGCTGATCGGGACCTGGAGCTGGTTGACCGCGCGCTCGGCGACCGTCCGTCCGCCGGCGATCTGCGCGTAGGACGACAACCGCTCCTGCGCGGTCAGCGTTCCGTTGTACAGCTCGGTGAGGTCCGTGGCACCGGGGAACGAAATGAGGATGGTGGCAGTCGACTGATAGTGCTTGGTCTGCAACGCCGTGACGGCCGCGGCACCGATCGTGCATGCCAGCAAGGCACCGAGGGCGAGTTTCCAATGCGTGAGCAGCGTCCGGACAAAGGTGCGGAAATCCATCCACTAACCTTTCTGGGCCGACGCCACCCGGCGTCGAATTCGATTTGCTTTGCGCCAGCCGCGCAAAGCCCAGTGCACATTATGCAGCAACGGCCATGCAGCATCGACCTAATCGCAAAGCCTTGTCGTCCGCGCGGTCGACGCATTTGCTGGCGGCCAGCATCATTGGGGCGGGCCGGATGTCAGCGCATCGCGCGGCAAGTCGAGCGTCGCCAGCGGATACCCGCCGGTTTCGTCACGCCCGTAGCGCGCCAGCCGCATCGGCGGATAGTTCACCACGTGCGACGCGTCGGGCTTGTGCTGTTGCCAATCCACGGAAGCGCGCAGCGTGTAATGCCCCGGCGCCAACCCCGCCATGTCGACGGTCACCGTTTCGGTGAACGACGCCGGGGCCGGCTGATTTCCGGCGTTGTCGCCGGACCCCACCAGCTTCTTCAAGGCCACCCCCGTCGGCAGCGTGCGGACCACCGCCCCGGAGAAATCCACCAACCGGTAGCTGGGCACCCAATTCTCGATCGCCCCCGCCGACCCGTAATTGGTCCACGCCACCGATATGCTCGCCACCCCGTCGCGGACCGATTGCGATCCCTGCCGAGCCTCCGCGGAGTATCGATAGCCCGCCGCGACGTTGGCCTGCGCCCACAGCAGGTACAACGCCGGGTCCATCGGGGTGGTCGAATCCACCGCCGGAAAGTTGAAACTCGAGGTCATCGACACGTGATACTTGACGACGTCGCGCAGGCCCTTCTCGTAGTAGGACCGCGGGCTGGTGCCCTCGGGCAGCTGGCACCACTCGGTGATCACCAACGCCGAGGCCAGCCGGTCCTTCAGCTGGGTGACGAGCGGATCCTTCGTGTGCACGTAGTAGGAGCCGTCGGATTCGGCCCAGACCGGCAACGGCGCATAGACGCCCAGGCAATCCGAGCGGATGCCCACCGGCGCGGAGACCCGCTTGGTGACGTCGTCGGCGAGCAACTCGCGGACGATCTCCGGGTTCAGCGCGGTGGTCACCAACTGCGTGTGCGGGAAGGCATTCACGTTCGCCGCGACGAGCTGGCCGATGGCCGCCTTGGTGATGCTCTGGTCACGAAACTGGCTGTAGTAGCCCAGCTTTGCGATGCTCTCTTCGGGTAAGGGGCCGGGCGCACCCAGCGTGTCGCGCAGGTAGGCGATGTGGTTCTCGCTGAAGTCCCCGTAGCCGGAGAACTCGAAGACGCTGAGCCGCTCGTCGCGGTCGTAGCGGCGGCCGAGCGCGGCGAGCAGCTGACCGAAGGCGTTGAGGTAGGCCGAATCGTTCCAGTTCGGCACCACCTGGGCCACCCCGGGCGTCCACCAGTATCGTTGCGGCCCCGTATAGCTGGTGGACGCGGGACGCATCCAGTCCGGAATCGCGATGTTCGTGTTGTTCGGGTAGGTGGTGTCGCAACAGGAGCTGTAGGCGAACACGCGAAGGGTGAGCCGCATGTTCCGGCTCGCCACTTTGGCCAGCGCGTCGTCGATCACGCTGAAGTCGAACTTCTTGTCGTCGGGGGCGTCGGCGGGCAGCGTGCCCGGGTCGACGGGCTGCAGCTGGCGCCACGAGACGCGCAAGCTGGCGTCGTAGGAGGCCGGCCACGCCGGATACCGCTTCTGAGCGGAATTGCCTTGCGGGAAAAGCGGCATCAGGAGGTCTTCGTACTGACCGCGCAGGGGATTCGAGACCTCCTGCACGTTCAGCGGGATGGCCGGACTGATCACCGCGGACAACGGATCGGGGTCGCTGTGGCCGCCGCATCCGCTCAGCACCAAGGCCGCGCACGCGACAATCGCCGCCACGCGTCTTCTGATTGTTCGGGCCATCGCTGCGATGCTAGATGGTGCCCGTCGGCAACGCCTTGCGGTCGGCCAAAAACGGCAGCGACAGCCAGCGCGCGGCCAGTAGGGCTTCCATCGCATCGCCGGGGACGGGCCGCGACAACAGGAAGCCCTGCGCCCGGCGGCACCCGTGTTGCACCAAAGTCGTTGCTGCGACGGGTGTTTCAACTCCCTCGGCGACCACGTCCAGACCGAACGCCTCGGCCAGCCCGATGATGGCGCGCACGATCGCCAGATCACCGGCGTTGTTGCCCAGGTCGCGCACGAACCCCGTGTCGATCTTGAGCATGTCGACCGGCAGGGACTTCAGGTGCGACAACACCGCATAGCCGGTGCCGAAGTCGTCGATGGCCAGCTGGACCCCGATCTCCTTGAGCTCCGCCAACGTCTTTCGCGTGGTGTCGATGTCGTGCACCACGGCGCGCTCGGTGATCTCCAGGCACACCGAGCCGGGTTCGAGGCCGAACTCGTCGATGGTGTTGGCGACGTCGCGCACGAACCCGGCGGTGATGAGCTGGATGGGCGACACATTGATCCGCATGACGGTTCCCCGGCCGACGCCGTTGGCCTGCCAGCGACTGAAGTCGGCGCACGCGGTGCGCATCACCCAGCGGCCCAACTCCCCCGCCAGGTTGGTCGATTCCGCGATCCCGATGAACGAGTCCGGCAACAGCAGCCCCCAGATCGGGTGCCGCCAACGCACCAGCGCCTCGGCCCCCACGACGGCGCCCGTCGACAGGTCGACCTCCGGAAGGTAGTGCAGCAACAGCGCTTCGCTGCCGATGTCGCCTTGCAGATGCAGCTCGATGTCGTTGCGGAACGCGCGTTTGAGGGACATGTCGTCGGTGGACATCGCGATCTGGTTGCCGCCCGCGCGTTTGGCCGTCAGCACCGCCTCGTCGGCGCGACGGAGCAGGTCGGTGCAGTTGTCGCGGCCCGGGGTGCCCACCGCCAGCCCGATGCTGACCGTGCGGCTGATCACGTGACCGCCGATGGCCAGGCGCTCGCACAGCATGGTCGACAGGCGCTGGGCGAACGATTCCGCGTCCTCCGGCGACATCGGCTCGTCGGGGACGACGACGAACTCGTCGCCGCCCAACCGGGCGATCGTGCTGTTCGGCGCGCAGATCCGGATGCGCTGCGCGAAGACTCGGATGAACCAGTCGCCGGCGGTGTGGCCGAGGTAGTCGTTGATCGGCTTGAGCCGGTCGAGGTCGAGGTACAGGACCGCGACGGGCCCCGGGCGTCCCGTCAGGAGCCGCTCGGACAGGTGCGCGACCAGGGCGCGGCGGTTATAGAGGCCGGTCAGGTCGTCGTGCTCGGCCAGATAGCGGAGCTTCTCCTCGGCCGCGATGCGCGCCTGCAGCTGCGCGAACAACGCGGCGACGGCCTCGAGCGTGTTGATCTCCTCTTGCAGCCACTTGCGGGCGCCGAACTTGACGAAGCCGAGCAAGCCGGTGGTCGTCTCACCCGACACCAGCGGCGCGGCGGCCACCGAGGGCGAGGCCTGTACCTTGGCGCCCAGCCTGCGCCGGAAATAGCGTTTGGACTGCGCCGGCCGGACCACCACGGGTTTGCGCGCCTCCCGGCACTGCGCCAGCACCGACTCGGCGATGTCCAGCTGGGCGAACGCCGTCGGATCCGGTTCCCCGGCGTCCGTTCGCGGCGGCCACTCGGCGACCAGCGCCGAGGTCCCGGTGTGGGGGTCGAGGTGGCGCAGGAAGCTGGCGTCGACATCGAACTGCTCGACGAGCTGCTCGAGTACCTTGGCGCTCACCTGGGCGGCCGTGGTCGCCGTTGCCTCCATCAGCTGTGTGGCAACGGAGGTGACGACTAGGTCCAGGCTGCGCGGCACGGTCTCCTCCGGTAAGGGCAAACATCCAGGAGCGGTCGCGATGGCGAATTCCCGTCAACTGCGCGTCGATGCGCATCGGCGGGCCCTTTGGGTTCGCTTGGCTGTCTGTCGGGCGTATTTGGACCGGGCGGGCCAACGATCCGTTTTGGTCAGCAGAACGTATCACGCACGACCCGCCCCAACTGGGCTAACGAAGAACTTTCGGCCCGGTCCGGTCGACGCTGGTGGACGCCACGAAAGACCGGTCAGGCCGACGCGGCGTCGTTAGCTATGTCGAGCGTCGCGATCGGGTACAGACCGGATCCGTCGCGCCCGTCGCGGGCCAGCGCCATCGGCGCGTAGTTCACCACGTGCGCGGCGCCCGGCTTGTGCTGCTGCCATTCCACCGACGCGCGCAGCGTGTAGTGGCCGGGCGCGAGCCCCGTCACGTCGACGCGCACCGACTCGGCCGTCGACTCCGGCACCGCCTCCTCGCGGGACTGGCTGGAGTCGTCGTGGACCAGCGTCTTGAGATTGACCGCCGCCGGGATGGTGCGGACCACGGCGCCGGAGAAGTCGACCAGCTTGTAACCGGGCGCCCACCGCTCGGTGGCCGCCGCGGAGCCGTAGTTGGTCCAGACCACGGAGATGGACGCGACCTTGCCCTGGATCGACTGCGACCCCGGCTTGGCCTCCACCGAGTAGCGGTAGCCGGCGGAGGTGTTCGCCTTTGCCCAGAGCAGGTACAGCTTGGGGTCCATCGCCGACGTCGCGTCCCGGTCCGGGAAGTTGGCGCTCGACGTCATCGAGACGTGGTACTTGACGACGTCGTGCAGGGCCTTCTCGTAGTAGGACCGCGGGTCGGTTCCGTTGGGCAACCGGCACCACTGGCTGATCACCAGCGCCGAGGTGAGCCGTTGTTTGATCGCGGCGACGGCCGCGTCGTTGAACCGCACGTAGTGCGAGTCGCTGGACTCGGCCCATTCCGGCAGGGGCGACTGCACGCCAAGGCAATCCGCGCGGATGCCGACCGGCGCGGACAGTTTTTTCGTCACGTCGTCGGCGAACAATTCGCGGGTGATCTCCGGATTCTCGGCGGCGACCACCAGTTGGGTGTGGCCGAACGCGCCGACGTTGGCCGCGACCAACTGCCCGATGGCCGCCTTGGTGATGCTCTGATCGCGAAACTGGCTGTAGTAGCCCAACTTCGGCAGGCTGTCGTCCGGGCCGGGCCCCGGCGCGCCGAGCGCGTCGCGCAGGTAGGCGAGGCTGGTCTTGCCGAAGTCGCCGTATCCGGAGAACTCGAACACGCTCAGGCGCTCATCGCCGTCGTAGCGCCGGCCGAGCGCGGCCAGCAACTGCCCGAAGTTGTTCAGGTAGTCGGGGTCGTTCCAGTTCGGCACGACCTGCGTGACACCCGGGGCCGGACTGTTGGGCGGCGAGGGATAGCTGGTGGCCGCCGGGCGCAGCCAGTCCGGAATCGCGATATTGGTGTTGCCCGGATAGGAATCGTTGCAACAGGATTTGTACGCGTACACGCCGAGGGTCAGCCGCATGTTGCGGCTGCCGACCTTCGCCAGCGCGTCGTCGATCGCGCTGAAGTCGAACTTGCGGTCATCGGGAGCGTCGGGGGGCAGCGTGCGCGGGTCGACGGGCTGCAACTGCCGCCACGACACCCGCAGGCTGGCGTCGTACGACGCCGGCCAGGCGGCGTACCGCTGCTGAGCGGAATTGCCTTGCGGGAAAAGCGGATTCAAGCCTTCTTCGTACTGGCCGCGCAACGGGTTGGGAATCTCTTGAGCGCTCGGCGGGATGGCCGGACTGACCATCGCCGACAGCGGCCCGGGATCGCTCTTGTCGCCGCACCCGCTCAGCACCATGGCCGTGCACACGGCAGCGACCAGCGCGCTCTTCCTCGTCTTCACGGTTGCTTCTCCCAACACACACCGATGGACCTCGAAATGGCCCCCTACTACCTGGGTTATCTGGTGCGTGTATCCGACGCGGGGCAGGTCACGAATTGGCGTAGCGCAGCGTAACACGCACCGCGCGGCCGGCCCCGCCCCGCGAAGCGGCGTCAGTGAGACGGGTCACAATGTGGGCGACCCTGTCACGCTCGGGGAGCCCGCGGTGTCTCAAGGGCATCAGGCCCGTAAGAACAGGAGACAGCAATGACCGAGGTGGCCGCACAGAAAACTCATGTCGTCGTGGTCGGAGGCGGATACGCCGGAACCCTAGCCGCGAATCACCTGCGGCAGCGTCCGGACGTCGACGTCACCCTGGTGAACCCCCGCCCCGTCTTCGTGGAGCGAATCCGCTTGCACCAGTTGGTCGCCGACACCGGCGCCGCGACCGCGGACTACGCGACGCTGCTGGCCGACGGTATCGAGCTGGTCGTCGACACCGTCGACCGCATCGACGCCGCCGCGCGGCGGGTCCTGCTGGGCTCGGGCGCCGAACTCGACTACGACTACCTGATCTACGCCGTCGGCAGCACGGGGGCGGCGCCGTCGACCGTGCCCGGGTTGGTGGACTTCGCCCATTCGGTGGCCGACTTGGAGAGCGCGCAGCGATTGCGTTACGCGCTGGCCGACCTGCCGCTGTCCGCGCCCGTCACCGTCGTCGGCGGTGGCCTGACCGGAATCGAGACGGCCGCGGAGCTGGCCGAACAGGGCCGGCGGGTGACCCTGGTCTGCGGCGGCACCCTCGGCCCGTCGCTGAGCAAGCGGGGGCGTCGCTCGGTGGCCAAGCGGCTGCGCGGTTTCGGTGTCAACGTGCTGGAATTCGTGGCGGTGGCCGAGGTGCGCTGGGACGAGGTGGTGTGCAGCGACGGCGCCGCGCTGCCCAGCGCGGCGACCATCTGGACGGCCGGGTTCACGGTGCCCGACCTGGCGGCGCGCAGCGGCCTGAGCACCGACGCGCTGGGCCGGCTGCTCACCGACGAGACGCTGACCAGCATCGACGACCCGTACGTCGTCGCGGCCGGCGATGCGGTCGCGCCCTCGGGGCAGCCGCTGCGGATGAGCTGCCAGGCGGCCGGGCCGCTGGGCGCGCAGGCCGCCAACACCGTGCTCAGCCGCATCGCCGGGGAGGCGCCCGCGCCGCTGAGCCAGGCGTTCGCCGGCCAGTGCATCAGCCTGGGCCGCTCCTTCGGCACGGTGCAATTGGCGCGTACCGACGACACCCCGGTGAACGTGGTGGTGGGCGGCCGGACGGCCGCGTCCATCAAGGAGGCCGTGTGCAAGGGCACGCTATGGGCGATTCGGCGCGAGGTCGCCAAGCCCGGCTCGTATCTCTGGATCAAGGGCGGCAAGAGGCCCGCGCAGGCGCCGGCGGAGACCGCCCTCCGATGACGCACGCACAGGACGGCAGCGAGCACGCGGCACGGTTCACCATGCTGCGGCCGCTGCTGTTCACCATCGCCTACGAGATGCTGGGCTCGGCGACCGAGGCCGACGATGTGCTGCAGGACAGCTATCTGCGGTGGGCCGCGGTCGACCTGTCGACGGTGCGCGACACCAAGTCCTACCTGGCCCAGCTGGTCACCCGCCAGGCGCTCAACGCGCTGCGCGCCGACGCGCGCCGACGCGAGGAGTACGTGGGCCCGTGGCTGCCGGAGCCGCTGCTCCTCGACGAGCAGGACCCCTCCGCGGATGTCGTTCTGGCGGAATCGATTTCGATGGCGATGCTGGTCTTACTGGAAACGCTGAGCCCCGACGAGCGCGCGGTGTTCGTGCTGCGCGAGGTGTTCGGCTTCGACTATGCCGAGATCGCCGAGGCGGTGGGCAGGCCGGCGCCGACGGTGCGGCAGGTGGCCCACCGGGCGCGTGAACACGTGCGGGCGCGGCGGAAGAGGTTCGACGCGACCGACCCGCAACGCAACGCGCAGATCACCGCCCAATTCCTGCAGACGGCCGCCAGCGGTGACGTCCAGACGCTGATGACGCTGCTCGCCCCCGAGGCCACGTGGACGGCGGACAGCGGCGGCAAGGTCAGCGCGGCCCGCCGGCCGGTGGTGGGCGCCGAGCGGGTGGCCCGGGCCATCGTCGGCCTGATCCGCAAGGCAACGGCGATCGAGGGCTTCCGCGTCGACATGGTCACCTGCAACAGCGCCCCGGCCGTGCTGCTCTACCTCGGCGACCAGCTCGAAGGGGTGATCACGCTGGAGATCGCGAACGACAAGATCACCAACTTCTACGTGACCCGCAACCCGGACAAGCTGACGGCCCTGGCGACGGCCCGCGACGTCAGCCGCGGGTAGGCCGGGGTGCGAACGGCCGCACTTCTGTCAAGCTAGGTCGGTGCGTATCGACCGGCTCGGCGACCTCGGCGCCGTACCCCAGGTGCTGCGCGCCGTCGGCGCCGCCACGGCCCGGTGCGGCCTGCCGCCGCCGGCCGCGCTGACCGGCGACTGGTTCGGCGCGCTCGCGGTGATCGCCCCGAGCGTCTCCGCGCAGCCGGTCGATCTCGACGCGGCCTTCGCGGTCCGGCTGGGCGCCCAGCCGGCCGACTCCCCCGCGGTGGGCGGTGGCTGGATCGGCTACCTCTCCTATCCCGATCCCGGCACCGACGGCGGGCCGCACCGGATTCCCGAAGCCGCGGGCGGCTGGACCGATTGCGTCCTGCGCCGCGACCGGGACGGCCAGTGGTGGTACGAGAGCCTGTCGGGCGCGGCGATGCCGGACTGGCTGGCCGCCGCGCTGGCGACGGCGCCGCCACCGGCGCGCGAGTGCCGGATCGACTGGGGCCCCGCCGACCGGGTGGCCCACCGCGACGGCGTGCAGAACTGCCTGGAGGCCATCCGCGCCGGCGAGGTCTACCAGGCGTGCGTGTGCACCCAATTCATCGGGAGGGTCGACGGCGCCCCGCTGGACTTCTTCGCCGAGGGCATCGCGCGCACCTCCCCGGCGCGGGCGGCCTATGTCGCCGGGCCGTGGGGCGCGGTGGCGTCGCTATCCCCGGAGCTCTTCCTGCGGCGGCGCGGGACCCTCGTGACGTCCAGCCCGATCAAGGGCACCCTGCCCCTGGACGCCTGGCCGTCGGCGCTGCGGGCGTCGGCGAAAGAGGTGGCCGAGAACATCATGATCGTCGACCTGGTGCGCAACGACCTCGGCCGGGTGGCGACCGTCGGCACCGTCACCGTGCCCGAATTGTTGGTGGTGCGCCGCGCCCCCGGGGTGTGGCACCTGGTTTCGACGGTCTCGGCGCGGGTCCCCGTCGACCTGCCGACCTCGGCGTTGCTGGACGCCGCGTTCCCGCCGGCGTCGGTCACCGGGACGCCCAAACACCGCGCGCGCCAACTGCTCTCGCAGTGGGAACCGCGTCGTCGCGGAATATACTGTGGGACAGTCGGTTTGGCCTCCCCCGTGGCGGGTTGCGAATTGAACGTCGCCATCCGCACCGTCGAGTTCGATGCCGCCGGTGGGGCCGTGCTGGGCGTCGGCGGGGGGATCACCGCCGATTCCGATCCCGACGCCGAATGGGCCGAATGCCTGCACAAGGCGTCGCCGATCGTCGGGCAGCCCCGCATCGCCGCCGCGTTCTCGGCCGGCTGATCCTCACCCGCGGCGCGACTGCAGGACCGCGTCGTAGAGCTGCCGCGAACGCACCCCCGGATGAGCGGCGGCCACCTCGCCGCACGCGTCCTTGACGCGCGCACCCCCGGCCACCAGCTCCTCGACCCGCTCGACCAGCGCCGGCAGGTCGGCGCGCGGGGTGGCGCCAGCCAGCACGACGGTGATCTCGCCGAGGACCCCGTCGTCCGCCCACGCCGCCAGCTCGTCCAGCGACCCGCGCACCACCTCCTCGTGCACCTTGGTCAGCTCCCGGCAGATGGCCGCGCGCCGGGCGCCGCCGAGCTGGTCGACGGCGTCGCGCAGACACGCGGCCAGCCGGCGCGGCGATTCGAAGAACACGCAGGTGCGCCGCTCGTCGGCCAGCGAGTCCAGCCAGGCCCGCCGCGCCGCCCTCTTGCGGGGCGCGAACCCCTCGAAGCAGAACTTCTCCGCCGGCAGGCCCGACAGGGCCAACGCCGTCATCACCGCCGACGGGCCGGGCAGGCAGGTCAGCGGCAGGTCGGCGTCCACGCAGGCCGCGACCAGCCGGAAGCCGGGGTCGCTGATCACCGGCATCCCGGCGTCGCTGACCACCAACACCGTCGCCCCGGCCTTCAGCGCGGCGATCAGCGATTCCACCCGGGCCGCCTCGACCCGGTCGAACAGGCTGATGACGCGGCCGCCGATGGTCACGTCCAGGGCTTTCGCCAGGGTGCGGACGCGCCGGGTGTCCTCGGCGGCCACCACGTCGGCGTGGGCGAGGGCGTCGATGAGCCGGGGGGATGCGTCCGACGGCTGGCCCAACGGGGTCGCGGCCAGCAACAGGCGGCCAGTGGTCATGTCGGACAGCCTACGATCGACACCGATGTCCGCCCCGCCCCGCGAATCCTTGGTCGCCGGCCCCGAGCATGTCGTGCCCGTCGTCAGCCCGGGGCCGATGGTTCCGGTGGCCGACTTCGGGCCGACCGATCACATCCGCGGCTGGGTCGTCACGGGCGTGATCGCCGTGCTGGCGACGATCACCCGGTTCCTCAATCTCGGGTCGCCGACCGATGCCGGCACACCCGTTTTCGACGAGAAGCACTACGCGCCGCAGGCCTGGCAGGTGCTGCACAACCACGGGGTGGAGGACAACCCCGGGTTCGGCCTGGTGGTCCACCCGCCGGTCGGCAAGCAGCTGATCGCGATCGGCGAGGGGATCTTCGGGTACGACGGGGTCGGCTGGCGGTTCACCGGCGCCCTGCTGGGCGTCGTGCTGGTGGTGCTGGTGACGCGGATCGTGCGGCGGATCAGCCGCTCGACGCTGGTGGGCGCCATCGCCGGGGTGCTGGTGATCTGCGACGGCGTCAGCTTCGTCGCCGCGCGGACCGCCCTGCTCGACGGCATCCTGACGTTCTTCGTGGTCGCCGCGTTCGGCGCTCTAATCGTCGACCGCGATCAGGTGCGCCAGCGCATGCACGCCGCGCTGCTGGAGGGCCGGGCCACCGCGACGGTGTGGGGTCCGCGGTTGGGGGTGCGGTGGTGGCGCTTCCTGGCCGGCGTCCTGCTCGGATTGGCTTGCGGCACAAAGTGGTCCGGCCTGTATTTCGTCCTGTTCTTCGGCGTGATGTCGTTGGCGTTCGACGTGGCGGCGCGGCGCCAGTACCAGGTGATACGACCCTGGTTCGGGGTGTTGCGGCGCGATCTGCTGCCCACCGGTTATGCGTTGGGCCTGATCCCGGTCGCGGTGTACCTGGCCAGCTACGCGCCGTGGTTCGCCTCCGAGACGGCGATCGACCGCCACGAGGTGGGCCAGTCGATCGGCCCGCACTCGGTGGTACCGCTGCCCGACGCCATCCGCTCGCTATGGCACTACAGCGCCAAGGCTTTTCAATTCCACGCGGGCCTGACGAACTCCGCCGGCAACTACCACCCGTGGGAGTCCAAGCCGTGGAGCTGGCCGATGTCGTTGCGGCCGGTGTTGTACGCGATCGATCAGCAGAACGTGTCCGGGTGCGGTGCGCAGTCGTGCGTCAAGGCGGAGATGCTTGTGGGCACGCCGGCGATGTGGTGGCTGGCGGTGCCCGTTCTGCTGTACGCGTGCTGGCGCACGTTCGTGCGCCGCGATTGGCGTTATGCCGTTGTGCTGACCGGTTATTGCGCGGGGTGGCTGCCCTGGTTCGCCGACATCGACCGGCAGATGTACTTCTTCTACGCGGCGACGATGGCACCGTTCCTGGTGATGGGGATCGCGCTGATCTGCGGGGACATCCTCTACCCGCCGAACCGCGCCCGCGGTATGGGGGGCTCCGAACGGCGCACGCTGGGGCTGATCGCGGTGTGCTGTTACGTCGCTTTGGTGGTGACCAACTTCGCCTGGCTGTTCCCGGTGCTTACCGGGCTGCCGATTTCGCAGCAGACCTGGGACATGGAGATCTGGCTGCCCAGTTGGCGCTGAGGTTTTCGGCGTCGACGTCTAGCGCACCGGGTCGCGGGCGACGGGACACGACATGCAGCGTGGCCCGCCGCGGCCGGTGCCCAGTTCGGAGCCCGCGATGGTCAGCACCTCGATGCCGGCGTCCTCAAGCCGCGCGTTGGTCTGCGCGTTGCGCTCGTAGGCGACGACGACGCCGGGGGCCAGCGCCAAGGTGTTGTTGCCGTCGTCCCACTGCTCGCGTTCGGCGATGACTGGGTCCAGTCCCGTGTCGATGACGCGCAGCCGGTCGATCTCCATCGCCTTGGCGGCGGCCTCCAGGAACGGCGCCTCGTCGCTGATCGCGACGCCCTCCGGCGTCCGCTCGATCGTGAACGCCGACAGCGTGTCGACGATGTTGGCGTACATCACCACGGTGTCGGTGTCGACCAGCGTGCACACCGTGTCGAGGTGCATCTGGGCGCGCCGCTGGGCGATCGGCACGGCGAGCACCTTGCTCGCCAGGCCGTCCTCGAAGAGGCTGCGGGCCAACGCTTCCGCGCCGGCCGGGGTGGTTCGTTCACCGACGCCCACCGCCACCACGCCGGGGGCGAGCAGCAGCACGTCGCCGCCCTCGACGGGAGCGGTGCGCGACTCGTAGGCGCGCCGCACCCCGGTGAACCGCGGGTGGTGGGCGTAGATCAGATCGGTCAACGACGCCTCGCGCACCCGGGCCCGCAGCGCCAGCGTGGGGATCACCACCCGCGGGCCGATCCATATCGACGAGTCACGGGTGAACACCAGATTGGGCAGCGGCTCGATGACAAAGTCCGCCCCCTGGTGCATGCGCAGCACCAGCGACACGTCGGTCCGGATGTCCGACGGCAATTCGTTGAACGTCATGCCGCCCATCAACACCTGGGCCAGCCGGCCCGGGTCCAGCCCCCGCAAGTAGGCCGAAAGAGATTGCGCCAGCGGAACTCCCAGCCGACGCGCGTCGACGGCCGCGGCCACCCCCTGCATCCGCGCCGCCCCGCTGTGGGTCAGCGCCTCGGCCAGCAGGTCCGATAACAGCAGCACCTGCACGCCGCGGGACCGCAGCAATTCGGCGAACTGGTCGTGCTCGTCTTGGGCGCGCGCCACCCAGGGCAACCCGTCGAACAGCAACTGATCCATGTTGCGCGGGTTGAGCCGCCGCAACTCGCCGCCGGGGCGGTGCAGGATGACGACGCGCAGCGCTCCCACCTCGGAATCGGTGCCCAGGTCGACCACACCCACAACCGTAACCGCGCCCGACCCGCCCGTCCGGGCACACGCCCCCCGCGCGCCCCGGGTCATCGAACGGATGTGCGATAGACTGGGCGCCGTGGAGATGGCGGTACAAGGCTCCCTGTTCCAGCACACCGAGCGCCGACAACTCGGCGACGGCGCCTTCATCGAAATCCGCGCCGGCTGGCTCGCCGAAGCGGACGACCTGCTCGACGCCCTGTTGTCGGCGGTCCCGTGGCGGGAGGAACGCCGGCAGATGTACGACCGCGTGGTCGACGTGCCGCGGCTGGTCAGCTTCCACGACCTCACCGTCGACGAGCCGCCCCACCCGCTGCTGGCCCGGCTGCGGCGCCGCCTCAACGACATCTATGCCGGCGAGCTCGGCGAACCGTTCACCACCGTCGGATTGTGTTGCTACCGAGACGGGTCCGACAGCGTGGCCTGGCACGGCGACACCATCGGCCGCAGCAGCTCCGAGGACACCATGGTGGCGATCATCAGCCTGGGCGCCACCCGCACGTTCGCCATGCGCCGCCGCGGCGGCGGGCCGTCGTTGCGGCTGCCCCAGGCGCACGGCGACCTGCTGGTGATGGGCGGATCCTGTCAGCGCACCTGGGAGCACGCCGTGCCCAAGACGGCGGCGCCGGTGGGCCCGCGCATCAGCATCCAGTTCCGCCCGCGCGGCGTGCGCTGAGGCGCTAGCTGCGGACCGCCTTCACCGCGTTGACGAGCAAGTCGCGGGCGCGTTGCGTATCGACCGGCGCGACCGGCTGCCCGGGGATCACCAGGGGATTGGCCGTGACGATCACCTGGTACTCGCCGAATTGCGCCGAATAGTCGTAGAGCTCGCCGGTGCGGGGCCCGCCCGCCACCAGCGCCTGCAGCACGCGGTGCACACCCATGGTGCGAGCCCCGTCGATCTGCGGCGCGTCGACCACCTCCATGCCGCCCCGCAGCTGCGGCCCGGAGAACGCGATCTTGGCGCATTCCTTCCCAGGGTCGTTGAACGGCAATGCTTTTGACGTTTCGATGGCGATGACGACGAACCGGTTGCCCTTGCCCTCGGCGGAGACCGCGGCCATGTTGCCCTGCACGTCCGGGGGCATGTCCGGGCCGGTCGCCGCCTTCGCGCAGCCGGCGGGGTCGAACGTGAGCCCCTCCGGGAGCTTGTGGCCGGCCAGCACCTTGGGATCGATCCCGCGCTCACCGATGTCGGTGACCCTGAAGTCCGGCCCGAAGCTCGACTTCACGTCGGCGACCTTCTTGATGTCGACCTTCGCCGAGGTCGTCGCCCCGGATGAGCAGCCGGCGAGCACGCACACCGCCGCCACTGCGACCGCCTCCTTGAACATCGTGGCCAATCTACCCAAGGCGGCTGCGTCAGCTGCGCAACGTGGACACCGTTTTGACGAGCAGGTCGGCGGCGAATTGCGGTGCCAACGCGGGCACCACCGAACCCGGCTCGGTGGTCAGCGTGGTGAACGCGTAGTAGTTGCCCAGGTAGGCCGTGTATGTGTATGTGCGCGAATCTATCTCGGTGCCCGACTCGACGGACGACTTGACGTCGGCGACCATGCCGACGGTCGAGGCGCCATCGATGCGCGGGGCCTCGATGAGGCGCACGCTTGCCGTGGCACGCCCGGCGGTCATGGTCCACTGCTCGCATGCGGTGACGACGTCGCCGGGCAGGTCAACCGGGCCCGGCAAAGCCACCACCACCGCGTCGACGATCCCCCCGCTGCCCGACCCCGACACACCCTGCGCCGACTGATCGCGTCCATTCCCGGGGTCGGCGAGCGTTGCGCATTGCGGCGGCCTCGTCGCGCTGTCCAACGCCTCGGGGCCCAGGCTCCAGATCACTCGCGGCGACGCCCCACTGGGGATGCCCGTGGTCGCCTCGTACCCGGGCGGCAGCTCGCGAACCAACCGCTTGATGTTGGCCGGGTTGACCGCCTTGGGCGCCGGCGATTTCGTAGGCCCGGGCGGCGGAGCGGGTGCGGGCGTGTGGGCGCACGCGGCCACCAACAGCGCGAGCGCGGGGGTTGTCAGCGGGCCGATCCGGAAGGGGCTCAGCCGACCACCTCGATCATCTGGCGGGCGACGTGCTCGATCTGGGCGGCCACGTCGCGCCGCACGCCATGGTCGGGCCGGTGCGGCACGTCGATGACGGTGGTGATGACGCCGACGTCCTCGCGCTGCCAGACCGCACCGTAGTGGTCCATGATCGTGCGCATCGGCAGGTTGTCGGAAAGCATTCGCGCCGAGAATCTTTCGACCCCGGCGACCCGCGCCGCGATGGACAGCGCATTCACCAGAAACGTGCCGATCCCCCGGCCCTGATAGGCGTCCGCGACGGTGAAGGCGATCTCGGCGACGCTGCGATCGCTTTCGTCACGCACGAAGCGCGCGTCGGCCACCGGGTCGTCGCCGTCGATCACCACCCAGACGAAGTGGTCGACGTAGTCGACCTCGGACAGGTAGTGCATCAACGCCGGGGTGGGCAGCCGCGGCGTCATGAAGCGCCGATACAACGTCTCGCTGGAGAATTGGATGTGCCCGTGCACGGTCCGCTCGCTGTCGCCGGGCAGCACCGGCCGCAGCATGAGGTGTGTTCCGTCGCGCACCCGGATCGGGATCGGGGTGATGAACGCGGCCAGACGCTGGCGCACCGTGCGCAGCAGCCGCTCCATCACGCCGGGAATGTGGAGCATGTGGGCGAAGGCGTCGTTGTCGCCGATCCACCCGGTCAGCGGGCCGGCGGTGGTGACCGTCGCCGTGCGCGGGATGTGCCGCAGCAGGGCGATCTCCCCGATGAGCATGCCCGGGAAGGCGTGTTCGACGATGACCACGCCGTCGTCGCCAACGTGGGTGATCTCGACGATGCCCGACGAGATGACCAAGAACGAGACGGCCTCCTCGCCCTGCCTCATCAGCACCTGGCCGGCCGTGGCGCGCAGCGGTTGCAGCGCGGCGGCCAACGGCACCAGATCGGAGGTCGGACATCCCTCGAAGATGTCCATCGCCGCCAGCTCGTCCGCTCGCGCGCCGGTCAAGGCCACCGCGATAGCCCGCCGCTCACACCATCGCGGCCCGGGTCTGCGCGTCGCGGTGACCGCCGCTGTGCCATGACCTGCCCGCCTGCGTTGCCGTCGTCTACCGCGCCAGGCCCGACACCCCCGGACGCGGTCGGATGTTGCCCAGGTTATGGGTTGGGTTCCGGCCGCGGCAAGGAGGGCGCGTCGAGGGCATCCGTCGGCGACGCCGCGGGGCATGATGATCGGGTGAGCGCAGGCCGCAGGCTGACGGGCGTGGGACCGCGCAAGGTCCAGGTGGGCGGTCTCTGGTTCGACGCCCTGACCGAACGGCAGGTCGTCGAGATCGTGCGCGCGGCCTGGGCCGCCGGCCGCGGCGGCTCGATCGTCCCGGTGAACATCGACGTGGCCCTTGCGGCCGCCCAGGGCCCCGAACTCGCCGAGCTGATCGGCCGGGCGTCCCTCGTCGTCGCCGACGGCATGCCCCTGGTGTGGGCGGCGCGGGCCCGGGGAGACCGGCTGCCCGAGCGCGTCGCCGGCTCGTCGTTGATCCTTCCGCTGAGCGCCGCCGCGGCGGCCGACGGGAAGTCGGTCTACCTCCTCGGCGGCGCGCAGGGGGTACCGGAGCGGGCGGCCGCGGCGCTGGTGGCGCGCTCCGCCGACCTGCGCGTCGCCGGCACCTGCTCGCCGGAATTCGGCTTCGACAGCACCGCGGAAGGGACGCGGGGGGCGGTCGCCGCCGTCGTGGCCGCCGCACCCGATCTGGTCTTCGTGGGCCTGGGCTTTCCCCGCCAGGAACGCCTCATCGAACTGCTGCGCGCCGAACTGCCCAACGCGTGGTTCCTCGCCTGCGGTGGCGGCATCGCGATGACGGCCGGCGTGGTTCGGCGGGCGTCCCCGGTGTTGCAGCGGTTCGGGTTCGAGTGGGTGCACCGGCTGGCGCTCGAGCCGCGGCGACTCGCCCGCAGGTACCTGCGCGACGACCTGCCCTTCGCGCTGGCGTTGGTGGTTCGCTCTGCGGCGCAACGGTTTAGGCGGGACTAGCCTCCCTGGCGCCCAGGATGAGGCGCACCGCGGCGGCGAGGTCGTCGACCACGACGTCGGCGCCGGCCGCCGTGCCACCGCCGGCGCGCAGCAAGACGGTCGCCGCGCCGGCCGCCCGGCCCGCCTGCACGTCGGCATCGCTGTCCCCGATCATCACCGATTCGGTCAGGGCGAAACCGTGCTCGCGCGCCGCGCGCAACAGCATGCCCGCTTCGGGCTTGCGGCAGTCGCAGCTGGCCGCGGCGTGCGGGCAGTGGTAGGCGGCGTCGATGCGGGCGCCGTCGTCGGCCAGCAGCTGTTCGAGGCGCTGGTGCACGGCGGCGAACCGCGCCGTGTCAGCGGCCGGTTCGGACAGCCAGCGCTGATTGGTGACCAGGACCGTGCGCAGGCCCGCCGCATTCAGGGCGGCCACCGCCCGCGCCGCGCCGGGCAGCAGGACCAGCTCGTCGGGAGACCTGATGTACTCGCCGTCGGGCGCCTTGACGTTGATGGTCCCGTCCCGGTCCAGGAAGACGGTGCGGACGTTCCGCAATTCGGGCATCGGTCGGGACGGCCTCAGGAGGGTCGGGCAAACAGGGCCGCTTCGACCATCTCGCAGATCGAGTGGCCGAGGTGCAGGCACGCCTCCTGCACCCGTCCCGTGTTGTCGCTGGGGACCCGGATGCAGAACTCGGCCACGTCGGCCACCTTGCCGCCGCGCGCGCCGGTGAGCGCCACGGTCGCCATCCCGGCATCGGCGGCCGCCTCCAGCGCGCGGACGACATTCGGGGAGTTGCCCGACGTGGTGAGGCCGACCACCACGTCGCCCGCGCGGCCGGCGGCGAGCACTTGGCGCGCGAACACCTCGTCGTAGGAGTAGTCGTTGCCGATCGCCGTCATCGCCGCAGTGGCGTCCGGCAAGCTGATCGCGGCGAGGCCCGGGCGGTCAAATGCGAAGCGTCCCATCAACTCTGCGGCCAAATGGCCTGCGTCTTGTGCGGATCCGCCGTTGCCGAAAAAGATCACCTTTCCACCGGAACGCAGCGACGCGATCATCAGCCGCGCGATCTCGACGGTCTGCGCCGCGATGGCGCCCGACAGCATCTGTTGCTTGACCGCGATCGTGTCCGCCAGTCGCTCCTGAACCAGCTCGACACTTGGCGGGACGACGTCGGTGCTACTCATGCCTGCCATGTCGTCAATCCCTTGCTCTCGAAAGCGAATTCGGTGATGGTCGCCCCGGCTGACTCAAGGCTTTCGATGAGGCGGTGCTTCTTGGTGAAGTCGCAGAACAGCAGGATGTAACCGCCACCGCCGGCGCCGGTGATCTTGCCGCCGAGTGCGCCGTTGCGCAGCGCCAGGTCGTAGAGCTCGTCGATGCGCTCGTTGGTGATGTAGGGCGACATGCGTTTCTTCTGGATCCACGCCTCACCCAGCAGCGCTCCGAAGTCGTTGAGCTTGCCCGTCAGCAGCGCGGCCTTCATGGCCACCGCCAGTTCCTTCTGTGCCCGCAATCCGGCCAGCGTGTCGTCGGCACCCGTTGTGGCGCGGCGGGTTTGGTCCTCGATCACGCGCCCGGAATCGCGCGTGATGCCCGTGTAGCACAGCAGCAGGCTGAGCTCGAGCTCGAAGGCGGTCTGGTCGCGCACGCGCAGCGGATTGACGATCACCCGGTCGGTGAACTCGATGAAGTTGAATCCGCCGAACGTCGCCGCGTACATGTCCTGCATGCCGCCGGCGATACCGAGGTCCTCGCGTTCGATGGCGCAGGCCAGCTGGGCGGTTTCGTACTCGCCCATCGGCGCCCGGTAGTGCTCGGCGAGCAGGCCGGTGAGCGCGACCATCATCGTCGAGGACGAGCCCAGCCCCGAACCCGGCGGCGCGCTCGACCGCAACACCAGGTCGTAGCCGTCGGTGCCGTCGCGGCCGAAACGCCGCACGGCGGCCTTGATCAGGTCGAGGCTGCCGTCGTAAAGGATCTCGCTGTCGAGGGTCATCTCGTGGGTGGTCTTGAAGTCCACCGACTCGATACTCACCCGGCGATCGGTGCGCGGCGTCAGCGAGCCGTAGGCGTACCGGTCGATGGTCGCCGACAGCACGCAGCCACCCTCGGTGGTGGGGAACGGCGGCACGTCGGTCCCGCCCCCCGCGAACGAAATCCGCAGCGGCGCGCGGGCGCGGATTCGGGGCCGGGGATTCACTGCAGACGTCATCCGCTCAGCCGGCCGACGCGCGCGATCGTCGGCGAAATGTGCGCCACGTGCCAACCCCAATGCATCGATCTCTGACGAAGAGCCCTAGCGTAGCAGTCGGATCGACGGAAAAATCGGGATTCACCTGCGGATTGCGCCGAGGCGCCCCACCCCTCACGAAAGCGATGAAATGAGCCAGGATGCAGTCGAATTGACCCGCGGTCTCCTCACCGAGGCCGCCGCACTGCGGCACGGTTTCCTCGACGTGTTGGGCGAATCGACGAGTTCTCCGGCACCGACGTTCGCGCAGCGCGCCATGAACAGCCCGCTCGTCGCGACGGTCTACGAGCGGCTGTGGCGCCCGGCCGCCTTCTACGCCGCCAGCGGCGTCACCACCCGCGCCGAACAGCGCCGCGCGGCGTCGGCACTGCGGCTGTCGAACGCGCGGCGATTGCTCGACGTCGCTTGCGGCCCAGGCAATTTCACCGGATCGCTGGCCGCGCAGTTATCGGATGGCGGCTTGGCCGTCGGCTTCGACATCTCCGAGCCGATGCTGACCCGCGCCGTCCTCGACAACAGCACGCCGCAGACCTGTTACGTCCGGGGCGACGCCCGGGCGCTGCCGTTCGCCGACGCGACGTTCGACGCGGTGTGCTGCTTCGGCGCGCTGTATCTGATGCCCGAGCCGTTCGGGGTGGCGCGCGAAATGGTGCGGGTGCTCGAGCCCGGGGGGCGGATCGCGATCCTCACCAGCTACGTCCCGGACCTGGCCGCGGCGCGCCGGGCGATGACGGCCGGCGCGGGCGTCATCGGGCTCACGATGTTCGACCGGCACGCCTTCGTCGACCTGTTCTCGTCGGCCGGCCTGGTCGACATCGCGCAGCAGACTCAGCGCGCGCTGCAGTTCGTCGTCGCCGCGAAGCCCGCCTGACGGGCCTAAGACGCCGCCTTGCACACGCCGATAACCCGAACGACCGGCGTGCCCTCCTCGCAGTCCAGGACCCACGGTTCGCCGCCGTCGACGGGCTCGGACGTGAGCGTGAACCTGACCGGCTGACCGCTGCGCTGCGTCATCTGCGTGCATTCGACCCGAAACAGGCGATAGTCCCCACCGGCCTCAACGGCAAGCGAAAACCCGGGCCGCACCGACTCAACCGGCACCTTCTGCAGGTAGTAGTCAACGTTCATCCGTCGACCGTAGGCCCGGCATTTCGACGCGCCCGGGCCCGCCACGCGGCTCTTAGGCAATGTTCAGGCAAATTTTGGGACCGTATTAGTCTTCGCCGCGCGCATGCGCGCCGGGCTGCCGCACGAAATCCGCGATGATCGACGCCATTTCGTCGATCGCGCTGCGGCGCATCACTTCGTAGCCGTGGGTGCTCAACGTCGGCAGGCACAGCAGGCCCGCGCGCGGCGTCAGCCCGTTGGCCTTGGAGTGCGACGCGTCGGATTCGAAGGCGCCCAGGACGGCGCCCTGGGGCGACAGGCCCTGCTCGGTGGCGATGCTCATCAACCGGTCGGCGACGTCCTTGTCGTAGACGCACAACGCGTCGCTGTAGCCGATGATCGGCCCGCCGCCGACGGTGGTGCCGTACTCCTGCTCGGTGGGACCGACCTCCAGGGCGAGGGTGAGCGTCCCCGGCAGGGACCCGCTGGCATAAGTGCCCCCCACCCCGCCGACCTCCTCGTTGGTGCTGAACACGAGATATACGTCGTCGACCGGTCGCTGGTCGCGCTCGCGCAGCAGGCGGGCGGCGCGCAGCAGGGCGGTCACCGCGGCGCGGTCGTCGAGGAAATAGCAGCCCAGGTACTCGCCGAAATCGACCAGCGTCCGCTTGCTGCGGTCGACGCACACCCGGGTGCCCGGGCGGATGCCCGCGGCCTGCAACTCGTCGGTGCTGCGGCCGGTGAAGACGTAGACGTGATCCCAGTCCAGCGCCTTATCGCCCTGGTCGGGCTTGGTCTGCCAGATCCGCTGGCTCTCCTGGGTGGTGTGCTCGGAGCCGAGCGTGAGCACCGCGGTCAGCGTCTCCTTTTCGCCGAGGACGGCGACCGGCCCGAGGCCGAAGTTGCCGGGGTACATCGTCCCGAGCTGGGTCAGGTGCAGCGTGCCGTCCGATTCCACCCGCTTGACCAGCATGGACAGCTCGTCCATGTGCGCCATCACCCGAGTCGCGACGCCGGGTTCGGCCGCCGAGGACACCCGATGGCGGTACCCGCGCCCAGCGTCGTCGCTCGGGAGCGTGGCGGCGATGTACCCGATCAGATTGCCCGCGTCGTCGGTCCACATGTCGTCGACGACGGGCCGCAGCTCGCGTGCGCACACGGCGCGCACCTCGGCTTCCTGCCCGCACGGCCCGTAGGCCCACAGCAGCTCTTGCAACAGGCGGTCGGAGCCGTCGTCCTCGCGCGTCGCCATGCGATCCCTTCGTTTCGTGGCCCGTCCGAAGGGATCAGTACCCGCGTCAAGCGGCGGGCAATCGCCGGCCCACCCGTAGGCGAGCTCCAGGCGTTCGAGGCGAAACCCGCTCCCAGATTTGACTGACGCCCGTCATTGACGGTCGTCAGCAAATCGGCGTAGGGTCCCCCCATGCCGTCACTGCAGGCGCCGTCCGGCGTACGGGAGGCTCGGCGCCTGGAAACCCGGGCGCGCCTGTTCGACGCCGCGCTGGACGAGATCGGGCAGCGCGGGCTGGCCGCGGCAGACGTGAGCGCGATCGCCGCCGCGGCCGGCGTGGTGCGGGGGACCTTCTATTTCCACTTCCCGACCAAGGAGCACGTTCTCGCCGAACTGGAGCGCAACGAGGAGAGGCGGATCATCGACGAACTCGGCGACGCCGAGGGCGATTTGGCTACGATCCTGTCGGACGTCGTATCTCGGATACTTGACGCCGAAAATCGTTTGGGTGCAGCCGTTTTCCGCGACATGCTCGGTCTGCATTTCTCGCCGTCGCGTCCCGTTGAAGAAGAGCTGGTGCAGCACCCAATCGCACAGTTCCTGGCGGGCGCGATCGGCCGTGCGCAAGATGCGGGACAAGTCCCGTCCGACGCGGACGCCGCGGAACTTGCGATGTTCTTTCTCACCGGCCTCTTTGCGCTGCTCGCCATCGGATCACACGACCCTGCGCTGTTAAGTCGTTACGTGTCAACGAGTGTCAACGGAATGGAGAAACGATGAACAGCACGAGCATCCAGGGGTATCGCGAGTTCCTGGCTAGGCGCGACGGCGAGGCCGATCTCCTCAACCGACGATTGGCGAAGCGCGAGCAGTTCTTCGGTCAAATTCAAGCGAACCTCGTCCGGTCGGCCCACCCGATCGACCAACGGACGTTCCTGCGCAACTTGCGCCGGAGGCGGCCCGAGGCCGGATTGGATCGCAAGATGCTCTTCCTGTTGGCGACCGCCAAGCTGAACCAGGCGGAGCGGTTCGGCGTAGGGCTCGGCGAAACCTACGGGCGCAACAGCGATCAGAATCTGCCGCCCGAAAACGTCTACCTCGAACTGGAAGAGCACTACCACACCCGCCTGCTCGCTTACGCGCTCGACATCTTCGACCTGACGTTCCAAGTCGTCCCTCCGCCATTCGTCATGCGGCAGTTCGTCAAAATCGGTGTGTTCCTTCCCGAACGGCTGAGCTTCGCGTTCGTCGGCGCCGGCGAGATGGCTGGCTGCGTCATGTTCGACGAATTGCGCCGTGTCGGCATCGAGCTGTTCGCCGACGAACCCGAGGTCGCCGAGCGAATCGAACTGCTGTACAGCGAGATCCTCACCGACGAGATCGGCCACGTCGGCTACTGCGCATCCCGATGCACCGCGCCAGAGCGGGTGATCATGCGCCGCCTCTACCCGCTCATCGGGCGGATGTTCGCCCGCCAGACGGTCGAAATCAGCCTGCTGCTCGATCCGAAGGCGTTGCGCGCCCGGCTCGACCGGCCCTTCGACGTCGAGGAACTCACCGCCGGGCTGGACAACGAAACGTATCTCGTCGCACACCCGTAACGGCGTAAGCCGTCAAGCGAAGAATCCCGACGGGAAGTGAACGTTCAGGGGCGCCGTCTATAGCCGGTGGCCACTGTGCGGGGCACACTCGACGCAGGAGGGGCTGAACCGAGTCCCATAGGAACAACCCGAGACCGGACCGTGCCGCTCAAGAAGAGGGTTGTTACGCGAGGTTTCCCCCTTTCAGCCCCTCCCCTCAAGTCCGAGTTTCCGCCACGCAGCCGAACCTCGCGGCGGCGTCGATCGTGTCTACGAGTAACACCATGCCGCAATCTCGTCCGACGACCGAGGGAGAGGATGATGGGAGACAGGCATCACGATCCGACCGATCATTTCCGGACCACGCAACTGCACGCCGGCATGACGATGAAGGACAACCTGTTGTGGCCAGGCCTCGGCCTACTGGCCGTCGGGGTGGCCGGGATGATCAGCACCGCAGCAGTCGCGGCTTACGGACATTACGAATGGTTGGCGATGACGGTGTTGGTCGCCGTCATCGGAACCCTCGCCGGAGCGCTATGGTGCGCCGCCGAGCGTCGCCGCGTGGCCCGCATTGACGAGCGGGTGGGTCGCAGACGCCGGCTGCCTGGGCGCCGGCGCGCCGCCGACTCGGAGCTGACCCGCGATCGGGTAAGAGAATTCAGCGATTCCAACGCGTAATCAGGGATACGTGTAATACTCGCGGACTTCCATGACCGATGACCACTGCGGGAATCCCGCGATGATTTCGGCGTCGGAAAGCTCCCCCATGTCCGGCGGAGCCTCGCCCAATCCCTCGATATGCCCGACATAAATTCGAGCGGCTAGACCCGATACGGACAACCGACCGAATTGCAGCATGTAGCCCGGTGCCGCGCCGGCTGCCTCGGGTGGCGAAGACGCATCGAGCGCCCACGAATCGTCATTGCCGGCGCTCCATGCCGGAAACGCCGCGCCGGCGGATCGCTTCGGCCCCCAATCGCCGTATTGCGCGTGCCAAGGCCGCTGACGCGACTGGTCGTCGTTGGACCAGCTGACGCTTCCTACGCCGTTCAGCACGACAAGGGCCACATTGGAGCCCGCGAAGTCACGGCACCATTGAATGGCGCACAGAACGCCGACGCGGGAACGCTGCGGGGACAGGCGCATATCGATGAACTCGGCCTCATCCAACGCCCCCACAAAGACGAGTGGATTTCGTCGCGAGGACGCGGGCTGCACCTCCGGCGTGAATTCGTAAAGCTGACTGACCGGATGAAGACTCATTGGTAGAAGCTTCTCCTCACTCCGGCAACGGTATGTGCGCGCGCTTTCGCCGGCGGGCACACCTGGCAGCTGGCCCGCTGCGCGCCCGAGCCGCCAACCATGCGGTCCCGAACCGAAAGGTCTTCACCGACAACGAATCCCGCGCTGCACCCGTCTACGGCGTAACGCAAACGCGAGCGGGCCGCAGTGAGATCCGACGCCCCGCCACGCGCGACGCCATAACTGCGCTCGCTGACCGTCTCCCAGTAATCGGCCGCCTCAGTCAGGTGGTCGGCCGGCCAGGCCAACAGCCCGGACAAGCCGGGAACCCCAGCGACCCCCGCCTTGGCTACCCGCCGGTCACCGCCGGGGAGGCAAAGGCTTCGCCGATGGCGCGGTTTAGGTGACCGAGAAGTCGGCAATTCGATGGTTTCCTGTTTCTCCCGCTCGCAGGAGGCAACGTGCAGGAGGGGGGCAGCATCCTCCGGCAAGCAGAAGCGGCGCTGCGACGAGCCGAGGCCTCGCTGGAAGCTGGACGCACCGTGATTCGACGCGCCACGGATAGCATCCATCGTGCGGAGGCGCTGCTGGCGGCGGTCTCGCGGCGACATCGGCTGCCGGCCCCGCCGAGTAATTGGGACAGACGCGGTCACTCGACGGAAGCCCCGTCTGACTGCACCGGCTGCATAAACCCTGACCTGCTCAAACTGGGTGGAGCTAAGGGGATTCGAACCCCTGACCTACTCGATGCGAACGAGTCGCGCTACCAACTGCGCCATAGCCCCTGATCGCTAGCAGGCTACCAGCCGCGGCGCGAACCGCCGAACACCCCGGCGCTACTCGCCGACGGCGCGCGGCAGGTCGCGGGGCCAACCGTAGTTGCGCATCGGCATCGCGTAGTCCAGGTGCTCGAAGATCGGGTCCTCGTCGTCGATCTCCAGCACCACCGCGCCCGGGCGCCGCAGCCGCGACGGGACCACGTCGTAGTCCCGGTCGTAGGCGTTCTCCACGCCCATGCGGGCCCGGGCCATCCGCTGCATGCGGCGGCGACGCACCTTCTCCTCGATGCGGGTCTGGCGGCGCAGGTACGCCAGGTAGAGCAGCGTCACGGCGGTGGCGGCGCCGCACGCCCACCACGCCGTCGGCGAGATCTTGAACGCGGCCGTGGCCGTGCCGACCAGGACGACGGCCATGACCATCAGCACACGCTTGCGAAACTTGTACTTGCGCGCGCTCACCGCGGCGGCGGTCTTCGCGTCGAACCGGCGACGGCGCGAGGCGTTCCGCGGGATCGGCGCCGGCATCTCCTCGTCGTCGGCTTCGGCGTCCGGCTCCAAACCGGAGGAGTCCTCGACGTACTCGTAGCCCTCGTCGTCTTCGTCGCCGTGCTGGGCGACCACGTCGGTGTCGGAATCCTCGTCGTCCTCGTCGGCTTCGGGTTCCTCCTCGACCGCCGCGGCGACGCCGGCCGGCAGCGCCTGCGAATCCTCGACGACGTCGACGTCGAGGTAATCGGGCTCGGTGCGCTCGGGCGTCGCAAGCTTCATGACGACGGGACGCGCGGCCTGTAGCTCCTCGGTGTCGTGCTCTTCGTCCTCGTCCTCGCCCTCGGCGAGGTCGACCTCGCTTTCCGCCGACCCTTCCGCCGGCTTCCAGTCCGGATCGCTGCGATGACCGGCGGCGGGGCCATTGCGCTTCAGCAGGCGGGAATTCGCACCCCCGTTGAGGACCCGGGTCGCCAGGGCCACGTCACTGGTGCGCCGGACGGCGTCTCGTTTGCTGACGAGCATCGGCACCAAGACGAACAGCCAAAGCACTACGAGCGAGATCCACAACAGTGACTGCGGGATGCTTGGCATGACGACCTGCTCTCTTCGGTTCCGATCCCCGCGAGGCTTGGCCAGCGCGGCCGGGTCTTAGTGACCAGCACAATTACACACCTGTAATTTGGCTCTCACAAGCACCACGAGTCACTCGTGTCGCGATAGCCACAGATAGGCCCGCTTGCTGGGGCGGCGCGGTCATGCCCAGCTGGCGTGCCCGCCCCGAACCAGGGTCGATGCCACCGATCCGGACACCTCTTCGGCCGTGATGGCCATCAACAGGTGGTCCCGCCAGGCCTTGTCCACCTCGAGGTAGCGCTGCAACAACCCCTCTTGGCGGAAGCCCACCTTCGCCAGCACGGCCCGGCTGGCGGCGTTCTCGGGCCGCACGGTGGCCTCGACGCGGTGCAGCATCACCGGGCCGAAGCAGTGGTCCAGGCCCAGGGCCAGCGCGGCCGTGGCCACCCCGCCGCCGGTCGCCGACCGCGGCACCCAGTAACCGATCCAGGCCGACCGCAGCGCCCCATGGGTGACGTTGCCGATGGTCAACTGGCCGCAGAACTGGCCGTCCAGTTCGATGACGTAGGGCAGCATGCGGCCGGCGCGGGCCTCGGCGCGCAGACCGGAACACAGCGCAGGCCACGCCGCGACCGTGTGCCGGCTCGTCCAATCGGTCTCGGCGCTGGGCTCCCACGGCTCGAGGTGCGCGCGGTCGGCCAACCGGATGCGGCTCCATTGGGCGCCGTCGCGCATCCGCACGGCGCGCAACCGGACGACGCCGGCCGGAACGCGCAGCGGCCCCACGTCCAGCGGCCACCCCGGATGACGGGCGTTGGTGCGCAACAGGTTCACGAGCGTGCGGAGTCGTTGCACTTAACCGCGCTGAGCCAGGAAGGCGACGTCGACGATCTCGCCGGTGCGTATCTGTTCGGCGCCGCTGGGCACCACCACGAGGCAGTTCGCCTCGGCGAGGGTGGCCAGCAGGTGCGAGGACGCGCCGGGGGCCCCGCCCAGCGCCTGCACCAGGTACTCCCCGGTCTCCTGGTCGCGCATCAGCTGGCCGCGCAGGTAGCCCTTCCGCCCGGCGACCGAGGTGATCGGTGAGAGTGTGCGCGCCTGGACAATTCGGCGCATCGGCTGGCGCTTGCCCAGCGACAGGCGGATCAGCGGCCGCACCATCACCTCGAAGACCACCAGGGCGCTGACCGGGTTCGCGGGCAGCAGGAACGTCGGGACGCCTTCGCGACCGAGCTGCCCGAACCCCTGCACGGACCCCGGATGCATGGCGACGCGAACGACTTCCATCTCCCCGAGCTCGGACAGCACCGACCGCACCGCCTCGGCCGCCGCGCCCCCGACCCCGCCGGCGATCACCAGAACCTCGGCGCGGTTGATCTGGCCCTCGACGGTCTCGCGGAATTCCCGGGCGTCGTTGCTGACGATGCCGATGCGGTTGACCTCCGCGCCGGCATCCCGGGCCGCGGCCGCCAAGGCGTAGGAGTTGACGTCGTAGACCTGGCCGTTGCCCGGGGTGCGCGAGATGTCGACCAGTTCGCCACCGACGGCCAGCACCGCCACCCGCGGCCGCGGATGAACCAGCACCCGTTCGCGGCCGACCGCCGCCAGCAGGCCGACCTGGGCGGCCCCGATGACCGTGCCCGCGCGCACCGCGACGTCGCCCGGCTGCACGTCGTCGCCGGTGCGGCGCACGTACGCCCCCGACGGCGCCCCCCGCAGGATCCGCACCCGGGTGCTGCCGCCGTCGGTCCAGCGCAACGGGATCACGGCGTCGGCCAGCGTCGGCAGCGGGGCGCCCGTGTGCACGCGGGCGGCCTGGCGGGGCTGCAGCCGGCTGGGCGTGCGCGCCCCGGCCTCGATGGTGCCCATCACCGGCAGCACCAGGCCCTCACGCCGGTCTTCGTCGATTTCGGTGCCGGGCGGCTCGCCGAGGCTCTCGGCACCCACTTCCCCAACGCCGAGCACGTCGACGCTGCGCACCGCGTACCCGTCGATGGCGGCCTGATCGAAGCCGGGCATCGGGCGCTCGGTGACGACTTCCTCGGCGCACATCAGGCCCTGCGCCTCGGCGATGGCCACCTTGATGGGCCGCGGAGCCACCGCGGCGGCCGTTATCCGGGCCTGCTGCTCCTCAACAGAACGCACAGCGCGCCTCTCTGCCGTCTACGGGCGCCCGCTTGGCCGGGTATCGGCCGGCTACTTCTCGGCCAGGCCCAACCGCGCCACCAACCATCGCCGCAAATCCGGGCCGTAGTCGTCACGATCCAATGCAAAGTCAACCGCAGCCTTGAGGTAGCCGCCGGGATTTCCCAAGTCGTGTCGAGATCCGCGATGCACGACGACATGCACCGGGTGGCCCTCGGAAATCAGCAACGCGATCGCGTCGGTGAGCTGCACTTCGCCGCCCACCCCATGCTCGACGCGGCGCAGCGCGTCGAAGATCGCCCGGTCGAGCACGTAGCGGCCCGCCGCGGCGAACAACGACGGGGCGTCCTCGCGCTTGGGCTTCTCGACCATACCGTTGACCTTCAGCACGTCGGGGTCGGCGCCGGGCACCGGCTCGACATCGAAAACGCCGTAGGCGCTGATCTCTTCGGGCGCCACCTCGATGGCGCACAGCACCGAGCCGCCGTAGTCCGCGCGCACCTTTGACATCGTCTCCAGGACGCCGGTCGGCAGCACCAGGTCGTCGGGCAGCAGGACCATCACGGCGTCGTCGTCGAGCGTCAACGTGGGCTCGACGCAACTGATGGCGTGCCCCAGCCCGAGCGGCTCGGCCTGAACCACGGACTCGACCTTGATCAGCTGCGGCGCCCGGCGCACCTTGTCGAGCATCGCCTTCTTGCCGCGGGCCTCCAGCGTGCCCTCGAGCACCAGGTCCTCGACGAAGTGCGCGACCACGCCGTCCTTGCCCTCGGAGGTGATGATCACCAGCCGGTCGGCGCCCGCCTCGGCCGCCTCGGCGGCGACCAGCTCGATGCCGGGCGTGTCCACGACCGGCAGCAGCTCCTTGGGCACCGTTTTCGTCGCGGGCAGGAAGCGGGTACCAAGACCGGCAGCGGGCACAATCGCCGTGTGTGGGACCACCACGTTTGGGCTTGACATTGTTCACACGATAACCCGAACGCCGTTTGCCGAGTCGATGTGGCGCGGGCAAAGACGGGGCTGCAATCTGTCTCTTATACACATCTCC